>OZ251520.1:900000-1165000 GCA_965242985.1 uncultured candidatus Poriferisulfidus sp.
GGCCAAATCCGGCCGGCTGTTTTCGGCGTTCATGGAGCGGGGCGTCGTCGCGCTGGGCGGACTTACCGATGCGCCCGACATCGGCGACCTGCGGCGGCACCTGGATAGCCGCGAGGCTTTGTGCGCGCGCGTCCGGGAATGGAGTCCGAATCGAGGGAAGCGCGAGACGAACTACACGACCCGGGTCCTGTGGCTGCTGGCGGGGGAAATGCAGGTCGGAGACTGGGCGCTGACGTACGACGGGCAGGGTTCCTACGCGCTCGGCGCAGTCACCGGCGAGTACCGGTATGAGCCGGCATGGGATGAAGAGCCGTTGCGCCACCCGCATGCGCGGGACGTGGCTTGGCGGGAGGAGCGGATTCCGCGGGCGGCGCTGTCGTCGCAGACGCAACAGGAGCTGAGTCGGCACGATTCCATCATCGGGCTGAACTACGCGGCGAGCCGCGAGGTCTTGGAGCGGGCGGGCGCGGCCTGATCCCCGGCGGCGGCGTCCCAGTCCGTTCGCTGGTATGATGAATGCCGGAAGCGGGCCGGACAGCCGCCGCCTTGGAAGTTGGCCGCAATGGAAAGCGTAAAGCCGGGGTGTTCCAGATGTCTGCTTTTTCGCGTCCGGGGAAAACAATTCATTTTGGAGTCTCGAACTGAGGATCTGCTCAAGAATTTCAGTGTGAAATCTGAATTGCCTGATGGGAAAACCTCTTCCCATCAATAGCATTAGATGACGAAGACGATTCTCAATGCTATGAGTGAGAGCAGCCAGAAAGCTTTGTTTCCTGCCCCTAGCAAGGAAGGAGCGGAAAGTGGCGACGTGCAAAGTGAAGACGAGTTCGGTGGCTTGTGGACGGAAGTCAAGTTGGATATCGTGGAGAAGTACTTGAAAGCGTATACGACTGCTCTGAAGTGGAGGCCACGCCGGGATCGGCCTTTCAAACTTCTGTATATCGATGCTTTTGCAGGGTCAGGATGGATCGTGCAAGACGATCCGGACAATCCGGGAGCAAAACGCTTGATTTCTGGTTCAGCGGATCGTGCTGCGCAGGTAGACGACAAACCCTTCGATAGGTTGATCTTTGTTGAAAAAAACCCCCGCCGGTGTGGGAAACTGGAAGATATCAGAGCCAGATACCACCATCATCGGAATATAGAGATATATCAGGATGATGCAAACTTGTTCTTGAAAAACTTGCGGGAAGATTGGCGCAATTGTCGTGGTGTGTTATTTCTTGATCCATATGCTGTGGAGGTCGAGTGGTCCACGATAGAGAAGATTGCTGGATACCGCGCTCTTGACGTTTGGATTCTTTTTCCTATTCATGCAGTTGTGCGAATGCTGAATCGAGACCAGATGCCGGAGGAGCATTTGAGAGAAAAACTTACGCAATTCTTTGGTAATAAAAGTTGGGAGCGTCTCTACCAATTGGCCTATCAGTATGTTCTTTTGGGAGAAGAAGATATTCAAGAAATAGTCTATAGAGAACAAGGCGTTGATGCGTTAATAAACGTATACCGTGATAATTTAAGAAATCTGTTTGGGCCCAGACTTTTGGAACAATCCAAGAGGTTGGGTAGTTCGAGCAACCCACACTTATTTGAACTTTTCTTTTGTGCTGGCAGTCTAAGTGAGAGGGCAATAAGAGCCTCGTTTACAATTGCGCGCCATCTTATCAATACTATTGGTAATGGGAATCAACCTGCGCGGGATCGTGTTTCTGCAACGATGGATTTGCTGAGCCAATAGAATAACTGCCCGGATTATCGCTATGTCTACCGTTTCTAGCATCGAATGGACGGATGTCACTTGGAACCCGGTGACGGGTTGTACGAAGGTTAGTCACGGCTGCAGACACTGTTACGCGGAACAGATGGCCCGTCGGTTGCGGGCCATGGGAGTGGAGAAGTACCGTAACGGGTTTGCGGTGACGGAGCATCCCGAGGTGCTTCGTGATCCGCTGACTTGGCGTAAGCCGCGTTTGGTATTCGTTAACTCCATGTCGGATTTGTTCCACGAGTCTGTTTCTACTAGTTTCATCGAGGAGGTGTTCCGCGTGATGAACCAAGCGTCTCGGCACACATTCCAGGTCTTGACCAAGCGGCCGGAGCGGGTTGTGGATTTGAATCGCCAGTTGCGCTGGACCTCCAACATTTGGTTGGGTACGTCGATCGAATCGGAGCGTTGGATAGATCGCTTGACATTGCTGAGGCGGATCGACGCTCACACGAAATTCCTGTCGCTGGAGCCGTTGCTTGGGCCGCTATCGAGCCTAGACCTGAGGGGCGTGGACTGGGTGATTGTCGGTGGAGAATCGGGTCCGGGGGCGCGTCCGATGGAGGCAGACTGGGCGCGTGAGATCCGCGATCAGTGCCTTGCTGCAGATGTGCCATTCTTCTTCAAGCAGTGGGGAGGTGTGGTCAAGAAGCGGTCCGGCCGCGAATTAGACGGGAGGACTTGGGATCAACAGCCGGCGTTCGCGGGTGCCTAGAATGCGTGCTCTTGGAGTCTGATGCTATGATGCCTGCCGGAAGCGGGCCGGACAGCCGCCGCCTGCGGGCGGAGGAAAGTCCGGGCTCCACAGGGCGGGATGCCAGGCAACACCTGGGGGGCGCGAGCCCACGGCCAGTGCCACAGAAAACATACCGCCGGGCGCAGGCCCGGTAAGGGTGAAAAGGTGCGGTAAGAGCGCACCGCGCGGCTGGCAACAGGCGCGGCAGGGTAAACCCCATCCGGAGCAAGACCCAATAGGGGGGCGATCGCGTGGCCCGCGCGGCTCCCGGGTAGGTCGCTAGAGCGGGGCGGCGACGTCCCGCCCAGATGAATGGCTGTCCTCGACAGAACCCGGCTTACAGGCCCGCTTCCCCTCGCCCCGGCAGTGGAGATTTCCTCCGCCCCCGTCCGGCTCCGGAATCCGAACTTTCTATAAATATGATTATATAACATATAAATAACTGGAATACATAAGAGGTTGTTTAGTGTATTGATTTTTTAAAAAAGTGGTATAAAATGGCGGCCTGTGGAAATTTGTGGCACAAGGTGCCGCAGGGGACGCCGCCTTGTACCGGGGATCCTGTTTGCTCACGGTGGACGACAAGGGCCGCATCGCGGTGCCGACCCGATTCCGCGATCTGATCCAGAAGGAGTGCAAGGGCCGCATGGTGGCGACCATGTATTTCGAGCGCGGAGTCGGCATCTTCCCCTGGCCGGCCTGGAAGCAGCTCGAGCTGAACTTGCAGAAGATGTCCGACGCCCGGCCGGCGGAGCGCGCGCTGCGCGAGATGCTGCTCGGCCACGCCGAAGACCGGCAGCTCGACAGCCAGGGCCGGCTGCTGCTGGCGCAGGCGCTGCGCCGGCACGCGGGGATCGAGCGCGAGGCGCAGCTGATCGGGCAGGGCGACAAGCTGGTGCTGTGGTCGCGCTCGGTGGCGGAGCGGCGCTTCGAACAGTGGGACCAAGCCTTCGCCGAACCCGACCTGTCCGGGACGCTCGGCAACATCACGCTCTGAGCGGTGGCCGACGCGCATGAACCGGTCCTGGCGCGCGAGGCTATCGACCGGCTGGCCGTGCGCCCCGGCGGGCGCTACGTCGACGCCACCTACGGCCGCGGCGGCCACGCCCGGCGCATTCTCGAGCGGCTGGACGGAAGCGGCCGGCTGTGGGTGGCGGACCGCGACCCGGAGGCCTGCGCCCACGCCCGCGGCGCGCTGGGCGGCGACCCGCGCGTGGCGGTGGTGGAGGACTCGTTCGTGAACCTGCCGCGCGTCCTGGCGGGCGCCGCGCCCGCGCGCGGCCTGGACGGGCTGCTGCTGGACCTGGGCGTGTCGTCGGCGCAGCTGGACGCGCCGGAGCGCGGCTTCAGCTTCCGCCGCGACGGCCCGCTCGACATGCGCATGAGCCGCCGCGGGCCGACCGCCGCCGACTGGCTCGCCCGGGCGCCGGCGCGGGAGATCGCCGGCGTGCTGAAGAAGTTCGGCGAGGAGCGCCGCGCCGCGCGCATCGCCCGCGCCATCGTCGCCGCGCGCGCCGAGGCCCCGCTCGCCACCACCGCGCGGCTGGCGGCGGTGATCGCCGCGGCCGCGCCGTCCGCCGGGGCGCGGCTACATCCCGCGACCCGCAGCTTCCAGGCCATCCGCATCTTCCTCAACCGCGAGCTCGAGGAGCTCCGGGCGCTGCTGGCGGCGGCGCCGGGGCTGCTCGCCGCGGGCGGCCGCCTGGCCGTCATCAGCTTCCACTCGCTGGAGGACCGGCTGGTCAAGCGCTTCCTGCGCGAGCGCGCGGAGCCGCCCGCGGTCTCCCGCCACCGCCCGGCGCCGGATTTCCGGCCGGAGTTCGAGGTCTTCCCGCTGCTGCGGCCCGGCGCGGCCGAGGTCGCCGCCAATCCGCGGGCGCGCTCGGCGCGCCTGCGCGCCGCCCGGAGGCTGGCGTGAGCCGCGCCGCCGCCTGGGGGCTGCTGCTGCTGCTCAACTTCGCGGCCGGCGCCGCGGTCGTCTACGCCAAGCATTCCAGCCTCGCGCTGTTCCGCGACCTGCAGCGCGAGCGCCAGGCGTACCACCGCCTGCAGACCGACTGGGGCCGGCTGCTGCTGGAGCGCGGCGCGCTGGCCGCCTATCCGCGCATCGAGGAATTGGCCGCGGCCCGCCTCGGCATGCGCCGCCCGGAGCTGTCCGCCGTGGAGCTGGCGCGGCCGTGACCGGGCGCCGCCCGAATGTCCGCTACGCCTGGCGCCGCCGGGCGGTCGCCGGCGTCCTGCTGCTGGCGATGCTGGGCCTGGCCGGCCGCGCCGCGCAGCTGCAGTTCGCCGAGCGCGAGTTCCTGCAGTCGCAGGGCGACAGCCGCCAGCAGCGCACGGTGCCGATCCCCGCGCACCGCGGCATGCTGCTGGACCGCGACGGCGAGCCGCTGGCGGTCAGCACGCCGGTGGAATCGGTGTGGGCCGAGCCCGCCCGGCTGCTGCAGGCGGGCGCGGGCCTGGAGCGGCTGGCGCGCGCGCTGGCGCTGTCCGCGCCGGAACTGCGCCGCCGCCTCGCCGCCCGGCGCGACCGGCAGTTCCTGTACCTGCGCCGCCAGGTGGCGCCGCGCCTGGCCGAGCAGGTGCGCGCGCTGCGCGTCCCCGGCGTGCACCTGCAGACCGAGTACCGCCGCTACTACCCGATGGGCGCCGCCGCCGCCCAGGTGCTCGGCACCACCGACATCGACGACCGCGGCCGCGAAGGGCTGGAGCTGTCCTACGACGGCGAGCTGCGCGGGCGCGCCGGCCGCCAGCGCGTGCGCCAGGACCGCCACGGCCGGGTCATCCACGAGCTGCAGCAGCTGCGCGCGCCCAAGCACGGGCGCAACCTGCGCCTGTCGCTGGACCGCGGCCTGCAGTACTTCGCCTACCGCGACCTGGAGCGCGCGGTGCGCGAACACCGCGCCCGCGCCGGCGTGCTGGTGCTGCTCGACGCGGTCACCGGCGAGGTGCTGGCGCTGGTCCAGGCGCCGTCGTTCAATCCCAACGACCGCGCCGGGGCGCGGGCGGAGCAGCGCCGCAGCCGCGCCGTGACCGACCTGTACGAGCCCGGCTCGGTGATCAAGCCCTTCACCGTGCTGGCGGCGCTGATGAGCGGCGAGTACGCGGCGGACAGCCGCATCGACACCGCGCCCGGCTCCTGGGTGATCGACGGCCACCGCATCCGCGACGTGCGCAACTTCGGCGAGCTGGACCTGGCGGGCGTGCTGATCAAGTCCAGCAACGTCGCCGCGGCGCGGCTGGCGCTCGCGGTGCCGGCCCCGCAGTGGTGGGGCGTGCTCGACGGCCTCGGCTTCGGCCAGGAGCTGGCCACCGATTTTCCCGGCGCCGCGGTCGGCGTGCTGCGCCCGCCGGAGGCGTGGATGCGCATGGACCAGGCCGGGCTGGGCTACGGCTACGGGCTGTCGGCGACGCCGCTGCACCTGGCGCAGGCGTTCGCCGTGCTGGCCAACCGCGGCGTGCGCCACGCGCCGAACTTCCGCGCCCGGCCGGCGGCTGGCGGGCGGCGGGTGCTGCCGCCGGAGCAGTGCGCGCGGGTGCTCGGCATGCTGGAGCGGGTGGCCCGCGCCGGCGGCACCGCCTGGCGCGCCCGGCTGCCGGGCTACACGGTGGCGGCCAAGACCGGCACCGTGCGCAAGCTGACCGAAAGCGGCTATTCCGACCGCCGCCACGTGGCGATGATCGCCGGCATCGTGCCGGCGCGCCACCCGCGGCTGGTGATGCTGGTGCTGATCGACGAGCCGCAGGGCGGGCGCTACTACGGCGGCGAGGTCGCCGCGCCGGTGTTCCAGCGGGTCGCTTGGGAGGCGGTGCGGGTGCTGAACATTCCGCCGGACGATCCGGGCCTGCAGGCCGCGGCGCCGGGCGGGGGGGAAGCCGGATGACGCGCGCGCGGCCGCTGTCGGAACTGCTCGCGGGCTACGCGCCGGCGCCGGCCGGCTGCGCGGTGCGCGGCGTGCGCTGCCGCAGCGCCGAGATCCGCCCGGGCGAACTGTTCGCGGCCTGCGCGGGCCGGCGCGCGCACGGCCTCGCGGGCCTGGCCGAGGCGCTGCGCCGGGGCGCGGCGGCGGTGGCGTACGAACCCGGCCCGGGCGCGGCCGCGCCGGCGGCGGCGGTGCCGTGCATCGCGGTGCCGGACCTGTCGCGGCGCCTGGGCGAGATCGCGGCGCGCTTCTTCGACCGGCCGTCGCGGGCGCTGTCGGTGATCGGCGTCACCGGCACCGACGGCAAGACCTCGACCGCGCACTTGGCGGCGCAGCTGCTGCGCGCGCTGCAGCGCGGCTGCGGCCTGATCGGCACCCTGGGCGCGGGCGCGCCGGAGGCGCTGCGCCCGACCGGCATGACCACCCCGGACGCGGCGCGGCTGCAGGCGGAGCTGCATCGGATGGTGCGCCGCCGCGCCGCCTACGCCGTGCTGGAGGTGTCCTCGCACGCGCTCGACCAGCGCCGCTGCGACGCGGTGCGCTTCGACGCCGCGGTGTTCACCACTCTCGGCCGCGACCACCTGGAATACCACGGCGGCGCCGAACGCTACGCCGCCGCCAAGCGCCGGCTGTTCGCCGAGCTGCGCCCGCGGCGGGCGGTGCTGAACGTCGACGACCCGTTCGGGCGCGCGCTCGCGGCCGAACTCGCGCCGGCGCTGGAGGTGCGCCGCTGCGCGCTGGACGCCGACGCCGACGAGACCGCGCGCGACATCGCCGCGACGCCGGAAGGATTGGCATTCACCTGGCGCTGCGGCGAGCGCGAGGAGCGCGTGCGCGTCCCGGGCCTGTACGGCCGCTTCAACGTCGTCAACCTGCTGCTGGCGGCGGCGGCGGTGCGGGCCTGCGGCCTGCCGGCGGCGGCGGTGGGGCGCGCCATGGCCGCCTGCGCTCCGGCGCCGGGGCGCCTCGAGCGCTTCGGCCCGCCGGCGCGGCCGGTGTTCGTCGACTACGCGCACACCGCCGAGGCCCTGGCCGCGGCGCTGGACGCGCTGCGCGCGCATTTCGGCCGGCCGGTGCACTGCGTGTTCGGCGCCGGCGGCGAACGCGACCGCGGCAAGCGCCCGCGGATGGCGGCCGCGGCCGAGCGCGGCGCGGCGCGGCTGACCCTGACCGACGACAACCCCCGCGGCGAGGAGCCGCGGCGGATCTTCGCCGACCTCCGCGCGGGATTGAGGCGGCCGGAGCGCGCGCGGCTGCTGCCCGACCGGGCGGCCGCCATCGCCCGGGCGGTGGCGGAGCGGGCCCCGGACGAAGTGGTGCTCATCGCCGGGCGCGGACACGAGACCGAACAGCACGCGGCCGCGGGGCCGCGGCCGTTCTCGGACCGCGCCGCGGTGCGGGCGGCGCTGGCGGCGGCGGCGTGATGCGGCTCGCGGAACTGGCCGAGTGGTGCGGCGGCGAGTTGGCCGGCGCCGACGGCCCGGTGCGGGGCGCGGGCATCGATTCGCGCGCGCTGCCGGCGGGCGCGCTGTTCGTCGCGCTGCGCGGCGAGCGCCGCGACGGCCACGACTTCGCGGCCGACTGCGCGGACCGCGCCGCCGGCTGCCTGGTGGGCAGGCGGCTGGCGCTCGACGTCCCGCAGATCGTGGTCGCGGATCCGGCGGCCGCGCTGCAGCAGATCGCGGCGCGCTGGCGGACGCGCCTGCGCGCGCGGGTGGCGGCGGTGACCGGCAGCAACGGCAAGACCACCGTCAAGGAGATGACGCGCGCGGTGCTGGCGGCGGCCGGCCGCTGCGCCGCCTCGCCCGGCAACTGGAACAACCACCTGGGCGTGCCGCTGGCGCTGCTCGGCGTCGCCGCGGACGACGACTACGCGGTGCTGGAGCTGGGCGCGAACCATCCCGGCGAAATCGCCCGGCTCGCGGCCTGGGCGCGCCCGGACGCGGCCGCGGTGACCTGCGCCGCCGAGGCGCACCTGGAGGGCTTCGGCGACCTCGACGGGGTGGCCGCGGCGAAGGCGGAGATCTACGCCGGCCTGGGCGCGGACGGCGTGGCGGCGGTCAACGCCGACGACCGCTACGCGGACTACTGGCGCGGCCGCGCCGCGCCGCGGCGGGTGATCGACTTCGGCGCGGCGCCCGGCGCCGCGGTGCGGGCGCAAGCGGACGGCGGCGAACTGGAGCTCGCCTGCGGCGGCGAGGCGGCGCGCATCGGCTGGCCGCTCGCGGGCGCGCACAACGCCCTCAACGCCGCCTGCGCGGTGGCGCTCGGCGTGGGGCTGGGCGTCGGCTTCCGCGCCGCGGCCGCGGCGCTCGCCGGCTTCGAGCTGCCGGTCGCGGGGCGGCTGCGCTTCGCGCGCGGCCCCGGCGGCGCGCGCCTGATCGACGACAGCTACAACGCCAACCCCGGCTCGTTCCGGGCCGCCATCGACGTGCTCGCCGGGCAGGCCGCCGAGACCTGGCTGGTGATGGGCGAGATGCGCGAACTCGGCGCCGCCAGCGACGCCTGCCACGCGGACGTGGCGCGCTACGCGCGCGCCGCCGGGGTGGGGCGGCTGCTGGCGCTCGGCCCCCAGGCCGAACGCTGCGCCCGCGCCTTCGGCGCCGGCGGCGAGGCCTGCGCCGGCGTCGAGCAGGCCGCCGCCGTGCTGCGGCGGGAACTGCGCGCCGGCTGCGCGGTGCTGGTCAAGGGCTCGCGCGCGGCGCGGCTGGAGCGGCTGGTGGCGCGGCTCGCGGAGCCGGAGGAGGCCGCCCATGCTGCTTGACCTGTTCGTCTGGCTGGAGCAGTACGACCCGGGGTTCTCGGTGTTCCGCTACCTGACCGTGCGCGGCATCGCGGCGCTGCTGACCGCGCTCGGCATCGCGCTGCTGATCGGGCCCGCGGCGATCCGCCAGCTGAGCGCGCGGCGCATCGGCGAGACCATCCGCGGCGACGGCGTCGCCGCGCACCAGGCCAAGCGCGGCACGCCGACCATGGGCGGGCTGCTGATCCTGCTCGCGCTGTGCGGCTCGGTGCTGCTGTGGGGCTCCTGGGACAACCGCTACCTGTGGGTGCTGCTGGCCACCACCGCGGCGTTCGCCGCGATCGGCGCGCTGGACGACTTCTGGAAGCTGCGCTCGCGCCGCGGCATCCGCGCGCGCACCAAGTTCCTGCTGCAGGCGGCGGCCGGCGCGGCGGTCGGCTGGGCGCTGTACGCCACCGCCGTCGACCCGGTCGAGACGCGCCTGCTGCTGCCGGTGTTCAAGGAGTGGCACTTCGACCTCGGGCCGTGGTTCGTGCCGCTGGCGGCGTTCATGCTGGTGCTGATGAGCAACGCGGTCAACCTCACCGACGGCCTCGACGGCCTGGCGGTGATGCCGGTGGTGCTGATCGCCGGCGGGCTCGCGGTGTTCGCCTACGCCATCGGCCACAGCGAGTTCTCCGCCTACCTCGGCATCGCGCACGTGCCGCAGGCCGGCGAGATGATCGTCTACTGCGCGGCGCTGGTCGGCGCCGGCCTCGGCTTCCTCTGGTTCAACACCTATCCCGCGCAGGTGTTCATGGGCGACCTGGGCGCGCTCGCCACCGGCGCCGCGCTCGGCGCGGTGGCGGTGATCCTGCGCCAGGAGATCGTGCTGCTGGTCATGGGCGGCGTGCTGATGATGGAGATCCTCTCGGTGGTGCTGCAGGTCGCCTCGTTCCGCCTCACCGGCCGGCGCATCTTCGCCATGGCGCCGCTGCACCACCACTTCGAGCTGCGCGGCTGGCCCGAGCCGCGCATCGCCGTGCGCTTCTGGATCATCACCCTGATCCTGGTGCTGGTCGGCCTCGCCACCCTGAAGATCCGCTGAGGCCGCCGCCGCCATGCACGCCGCCGCCGCCGTCCGCACCATGGTCGTGGGCCTGGGCGCCACCGGGCTGTCGGTGGCGCGCCACCTGCGGCGGCGCAACGAGCCGTTCACCGTCTGGGACCGCGCCCCGCGGGCGGACGCGCTGGCGCGGCTGCGCGCGGAGTGGCCGGAGGCGCCGGTGCGCTGCGGCGAGCTCGACCCGGCCGAGTTCCGCGGCGCCGACACCGTCATCGTCAGCCCCGGCGTGGCGCTCGACCACCCGGCGCTGGCCGCGGCCCGCGCCGCCGGCGCGCAGGTCTACGGCGACATCGAGCTGTTCGCGCACGAGGCCAACGCGCCGGTGCTCGGCGTCACCGGCAGCAACGGCAAGAGCACCGTCACCCGGCTCGCGGCGCACCTGCTCGAGGGGCTCGGGCGCCGGGTCTGCTGCGGCGGCAACCTCGGCCCGCCGGCGCTGTCGCTGCTGCGCGAGCCGGCGCCGGACGCCTACGTGCTCGAGCTGTCGAGCTTCCAGCTCGCGGCCACCGAGACCCTGCATTGCCGCGCCGCGGCGATGCTCAACCTAAGCCCCGACCACCTCGACCGCCACGGCGACTTCGCCGCCTACCGCGCCGCCAAGCAGCGCCTGTACCGGCGCGCCGAGCTCGCGGTGTTCAACCGCGGCGACGCCGACACCCGGCCGCCGGCGGGGGCGCGCGCGGTGGGCTTCGGCCTGGACGCGCCGCGGCGCGGCGACGACTTCGGCGTGCGCGAGCACGACGGCGCGGACTGGTTCTGCCAGGGCCGGCGGCGGCTGCGGCCGTGCGCCGAACTGCCGCTGCCCGGCCGCCACAACCGCGCCAACGCGCTGGCCGCGCTGGCGCTCGCCTGGGCGCACGGCGCGGAGCCCGCCGCGGCGGCCGCGCATCTCGGCGATTTCTCCGGCCTGCCGCACCGCCTGCAGCGGCTGGCGGCGCCCGGCCGCATCGCCTGGTACGACGATTCCAAGGCCACCAATCCGGACGCGCTGGCGGCGGCGCTGGCGGCCTTCGACGAGCCCTGCGTGCTGATCGCGGGCGGCCGCGCCAAGCCGGACGACTACGCCCGCGTGCGCGGCGCGCTGGCGCGGCACGCGCGCGCCGCGGTGCTGATGGGGGAGGCGGCGGCGGCGCTGGCGCGGGCCTGGGACGGCGCCGCGGAGCTGCGCGTGGTCGACGGCATGGACGCGGCGGTGGCCGCCGCCCGCGAGCTCGCCGCGCCCGACGGGCGCGTGCTGCTGTCGCCCGGCTGCGCCAGCTTCGACCGCTACGCCGGCTACGCCGAGCGCGGCCGGGACTTCGCGCGCGCGGTGCGCGCGGGAGGCGCGGCGTGACCCGGCGCGCGCCGCCCCTGGACCTGCTGGCCGCGGCCATGCTGCTGGCGCTCGGCCTGGTGGTCATGATGTCGGCCTCGATCGAGCTGTCGCTGCGCGCCGCCGGCGACCCGCTGCACTACTTCCGGCGGCAGCTGCTGTACGCCGCGCTCGGCGGCCTCGCCATGCTGCTGCTGGCGCAGGTGCCGCTCGCCGCGCACCGGCGGCTGGCGAAGCTCTACGGCCTGGGCGCGCTGGCGCTGCTGGCGGCGGTGCTGCTGCCGGGCGTCGGCGTGGCGGTGAACGAGGGCCAGCGCTGGCTGGAGTTCGGGGCGCTGCGCTTCCAGCCCTCGGAGCTGGCCAAGCCGGCGCTGCTGGTGTGGCTCGCCGCCCACCTGACGCAGCACGCGGAGGAGGTCCAAAGCGGCCTGCGCGGCCTGCTGCCGGCGCTCGGCATGACCGCGCTGGTGGCGCTGCTGCTGGTGCTGGAGCCGGATTTCGGCACCGCCTGCGTGGTGGCGGCCACCGCGCTCGGCGTGATCTTCCTGTGCGGCGGGCCGCTGCGCGCGCTGTTCGGCTGCGCCGCGGCCGGCGCGGTCGCGCTCGGCGGGCTGGCGGTGGCGGCGCCGTACCGCCTGCTGCGCATCCAGTCGTTCCTCGATCCCTGGGCCGAGCCTTTCGGCAGCGGCTACCAGCTGACCCAGTCGCTGATCGCCATCGGCAGCGGCGGCCTGTTCGGGCAGGGCTTGGGCGACGGCGTGCAGAAGCACTTCTACCTGCCGGAGATGCACACCGACTTCGTGTTCGCGGTGGCGGCGGAGGAGCTGGGGCTGTTCGGCGCCGCGCTGATCGTGGTTCTGTTCGGGCTGTTCGCGCTCGGCGCGTTGCGCGCCGCCCGCCGGGCGCAGGAGGCGGAGCAGGACTTCGCGGCCGCGATCGCCTGCGGCGTCGGCCTGTGGATCGGCCTGCAGGCGTTCGTCAACATCGCGGTGAACATGGGCGCGCTGCCGACCAAGGGCCTGACGCTGCCGTTCATGAGCGCCGGCGGCAGCTCGCTGGTGGCGGCGTTCGCCGGGCTCGGCCTGCTGTGGCGGGTGCACCGGGAGCTGGACCGCGGCGCGCGCGGCGCGCGGCGGCGGGAGCGGCGGCCGGCATGAACGCGGCGCGCCCGATCCTGATCCTGGCCGGCGGCACCGGCGGGCACGTGTTCCCGGCGCTGGCGGTGGCCCGGGAATTGCGCCGGCGCGGCGCGGCGGTGCTCTGGGTCGGCACGCCGCGCGGCCTGGAGGCGCGGGTGGCGCCGGCCGCGGGCTTCCCGTTCGAGACCCTGGCGCTGCGCGCCCCCGGCCGGCCGGGCGCGGCCGGCGTCCTGCGCGCGCTGCCGCGGCTGGCGCTCGCGGTGCTGCGCGGCCTGCGGCTGCTGGCGGCGCACCGGCCCGCCTCGGCGCTCGGCATGGGCGGCTACGCGTCCGCGCCCGGGGCGCTGGCCGCGGTGCTGCGCCGGGTGCCGCTGGCGGTGCACGAGCAGAACGCCCGCGCCGGCCTCGCCAACCGGCTGCTGGCGCGCCTGGCCGCCCGCACCCTGACCGGCTTCGCCCGGGTCGAGGGGCTGCGCCCGGGCTACGAGCACGTCGGCAACCCGGTGCGCGGCGAACTCTGCCGCCCGCCCGCGCCGGTGGACGCCGCGCCGCGGCGGCTGCGGCTGCTGGTGGTCGGCGGCAGCCAGGGCGCGCGCTTCCTCAACCGCGCCGCGCCCGCGGCGCTGCGGGAACTGCCGCCCGAAGAGCGTCCCGAGGTCTGGCACCAGCACGGCGCCGGCGACGATGCGGCGGCGGTCCGCGCGCGCTACCCGGACGGCGCCGGGGCGCGGCTGTCCGCCTTCATCGACGACATGGGCGCGGCCTACGCCTGGGCCGACCTGGTGCTGGCGCGCGCCGGCGCCGGCACGCTGGCGGAACTGGCCTGCGCGGGGCGCGCCGCGCTGCTGGTGCCGTACCCGCACGCGGCCGCGGACCACCAGGCCGAGAACGCGCGCCGCCATGCGGCGGCGGGCGCGGCGCGGACGCTGGCGCAGGCGGAATGCACGCCGGCGCGGCTCGGCGCCGCGCTGCGCGAACTGGGCGCGGATCGCGCGCGCCTGCGGCGCATGGGCGCGGCCGCCGCGGCGCTGGCGCGGCCGCGCGCCGCCGCGGACGTGGCCGAGCGGCTGCTGGAGCTGGCGGCGTGAACCCGGCCCTCGCGCGCCACCTGCTGCGCCGCGTGCGGCGGGTGCACTTCGTCGGCGTCGGCGGCGCCGGCATGAGCGGCATCGCCGAGATGCTGCTGGCGCTCGGCTACGAGGTGTCGGGCAGCGACCTGCGGGACAACGAGCAGACGCGCCGCCTGCGCGAGCTGGGCGCGCGCGTCGAGCGCGGCCACCGGGCGGCGGCCGTGGCCGGCAGCGACGTGGCGGTGGTCTCCTCGGCGGTGCCCGCCGACAACCCGGAGCTGGCGGCGGCGCGCGCGGCGCGCATCCCGGTGATCCCGCGCGCGGCGATGCTGTGCGAGCTGATGCGCTTCCAGTTCGGCATCGCGGTGGCCGGCGCCCACGGCAAGACCACCACCACCTGCCTGATCGCGCACCTGCTGGCGGCGGCCGGGATGGCGCCGAGCCGCGTGGTCGGCGGCCGCGTCCGCCACGACCCCGCGCACGCCGCGCTCGGCGAAGGCGACATCCTGGTGTGCGAGGCGGACGAGAGCGACGGCTCGTTCCTGCACCTGAGCCCGATGCTGGCGGTGGTGACCAACATCGACAACGACCACCTGGTCAACTACGGCGGCGACATGGCCAGGCTGGAGGCGGCCTACTTCGAGTTCCTGCGCAACCTGCCGTTCTACGGCCTGGCGGTGCTGTGCGCGGACGATCCCCGGGTGGCCGCGCTCGCGGCGCGCCTGAACTGCCCGACGCTGTCCTACGGCCTGACCGCGCCGGCCGACGTGACCGCCGACGCCGTGCGCGCCGAGGCCGGCGGCAGCGCCTTCACGCTGCGCTTCGCGGACGGCGCGCCGCCGATCGCGGTGCGGCTGCCGCTGCCGGGCCGCCACAACGTGCAGAACGCGCTGGCGGCGGCGGCGGTGGCGCGCGACCTGGGCGCGGAGCCGGCGGCGATCGCCGCGGGCCTCGCGGACTTCGCCGGCATCGCGCGGCGCTTCGAGGTGCGCGGCGAGCTGCCGGGGCTGCCGGGCAGCGTGTGGGTCGACGACTACGGCCACCACCCGGCGGAGCTGGAGGCGACGCTGGCGGCGGCGCGCGCGGCCTGGCCCGGGCGGCGCCTGGTGCTGGCCTTCCAGCCGCACCGCTACACCCGCACCCGCGACCTGCACGAGCGCTTCGTGACCGCGCTCGGCGGCGCCGACGAGCGGCTGCTGCTGGACGTGTACCCAGCCGGCGAGGCGCCGCTGCCGGGCGCGGACAGCGACGCGCTGGCGCGCTCGCTCGCGGCCGCCGGCGCGCCCGCGGCGCGCGCCGCGGACGAAGACGAGATGCATGCGCGGCTGGCCGGACTGCTGGCGCCGGGCGACGTGCTGCTGACCATGGGCGCGGGCAGCATCGAGCAGTGGGCGGCGGCGCTGCCGCAGCGGCTGGCGCGGCGGCGGGAGGCGGCGGGCGGATGAACGCGCGGACGGCCGGACGCGAGCGGCACGCGGTGCCGATGGCGGAGCTCACCACCTGGCGCTGCGGCGGCGCGGCGGACACGGTGTACGCGCCCGCGGACGTCGATGACCTGTGCGCCTACCTGGCGCGGCTGCCGGCGGCGGCGCCGGTGCTGTGGCTCGGGCGCGGCAGCAACGTGCTGGCCCGCGACGGCGGCGTGCGCGGCGTGGTGATCCGGCTGCAGGAGCGCTTCGCGCGGATCGCGGTCGAGCCGCCGCGCGCCGACGCCCAGGGCGGCGCGCCGTGCGCGCGGCTGGCGGCCGAGACCGCGGCCGCCGGCCTCGGCGGGCTGGAGTTCCTGGCCGGCATCCCGGGCACCGTCGGCGGCGCGCTGGCGATGAACGCGGGCGCGGCCGGCGGCGAGACCTGGGAGACGGTGGAATCGATCGAGACCGTCGACCGGCGCGGGCGGCGGCACGTGTTCCGGGCGGCCGACATCGACGCCGGCTACCGCGCGGTCGCGCTGCCGCCGGGGCACGGCGTGATCGCCGGGCGCTTCCGGCTGCGGGCCGACCCCGACCCCGCGGCGCCGCGGCGGCGCATCCGCGAGCAGATGGAGCGGCGCCGGCAAACCCAGCCGGTGGCGCAGCCGAGCAGCGGCTCGGTGTTCCGCAACCCGCCGGACGGCCACGCCGCGGCCCTGATCGAGGCCAGCGGCCTCAAGGGCTGCCGCATGGGCGGCGCCGAGGTCAGCCGCCGGCACGCCAACTTCATCGTCACCGAGCCCGGCGCCCGGGCCCGCGACGTGGAGAACCTGATCGAGCACGTGCGCGGCGTGGTGGAGCGCGACAGCGGCGTGCGCCTGGAGCTGGAAGTGCGCATCCTGGGGGAGGCGGCGTGAGCGCGCGGCCGGGCCCGGTGGCGGTGCTGATGGGCGGCTGGTCCGCCGAGCGGCCGATCTCGCTGCTGTCCGGCGCCTGCGTCCGCGAGGCGCTGGCGGCGCGCGGCGTGCCCGCCGAGGCGGTCGACCTGCGCGCCCCGGAGGACTTGGCGGCGGCCGGGCTCGGGCGCTACGCCTGCGCCTTCCTCGCCCTGCACGGCGAAGGCGGCGAGGACGGCACGGCGCAGCAGGCGCTGGACCGGCGCGGGCTGCCGTACACCGGCAGCGGCGCGGAGGCGTCGCGGCGCTGCTTCGACAAGCTGGCAGCCAAGCGGCGCTGGGCGGCGGCGGGCGTGCCGACGCCGCCGGCCGCGGAACTCGACGCGGGCGCCGACGCGGCGGCGCAGGCGGCCGCGCTGGGGCTGCCGCTGATGGTCAAGCCGGTGGCCCAGGGCTCGAGCCTGGGCGCGGCGCCGGTGCGGCGCATGGAGCAGCTGGCGGCGGCGGCGGCCGCGGCGCGCCGCTACGGCGACCGGGTGATGCTGGAGCGCCTGGTGGAGGGCCGCGAGTACACGGTCGGCATCCTCGGCGACGCGGCGCTGCCGATGATCCGGCTGCGCGCCGCCGGCGAATTCTTCGACTACCGCGCCAAGTACGAGGCGTCCGACACCCGCTACGACATCCCCTGCGGGCTGCCGGAGGCGATGGAGAGCGAGCTGCGCGACCTGGCGCTGGCCGCGTTCCGCAGCACCGGCGCGAGCGGCTACGGCCGGGTCGACCTGATGCTGGACGAATTGGACCGGCCCTGGCTGCTGGAGGTCAACACGCTGCCGGGCCTGCGCCGCGACAGCCTGCTGCCGAAGGCGGCGCGCGCGGCCGGGATCGAATACGAGGAGCTGGCGCTGCGCCTGCTGGCGACCGCGCAGGCGGCGGAGGCGGCGGCGTGATCCGGCGCGGCCTGCTGTGGGGCGGGGCGGCGGCGCTGGCGGCGGCCGGCCTGGTCCACGCCTACGCCTGGGCCGCCGCGCCCGGCCGGCTGCCGGTGCGCGCGGTGCACGTGCACGGCGCGCTCGAGCGGCTGGACGCCGCCGCGCTGCGGGCGGCGATCGCGGCGCAGCTGTCCGGCAGCATGCTGACCCAGGACATCGCCGCGCTGCGCCGGCGGCTGGAGGCGGAGCCCTGGGTGCGCAGCGCGCGCGTGCGGCGGCGCTGGCCGGACGCGCTGGCGGTCGAGATCGCCGAGCAGCGGCCGGCGGCGCGCTGGGAGGCCGGCGGCCTGCTGAACGAGCGCGGCGAGCGCTTCCGGCCGCCCGGCGCGGAGCGCCTCGAGCTGGTGCGCCTGGCGGGCGCCCCGGGGCGCGAGGCGGCGCTGATGCGGACCCTCGGCCGGGTGCGGACGCTGCTCGGCCCGCGCGGGCTCGAGGCGCGCCGCCTGGCGGAATCGCCGCGCCGCACGCTGACCCTGGAGCTGGCCTCCGGCACCCGGCTGACGCTCGGCCGCGAGCGGCCGCTGGCGCGCCTGGCGCGCTGGCTGCGCTACCGCGCGCCGCGGGCGGGCGGCCCCCCGGCCGCGGTCGACCTGCGCTACCCGAACGGCTTCGCGGAACGCCGCATCCACCCGTCCTGAATTCGTCATGAGGAGCAAGCGATGAGCAATCAACACGCCGCGGCGCTGCCGCGGGAAACCGAATGGGCCGGCCTCTGGGGCCGGCTGAGCGCGCGCTTCGGCCGGCGCAGCCCGGACCCGGAGCTGACGGTGGCGCTGGACATCGGCACGTCCAAGATCGCGGTGCTGGTGGCGCGGCGCGACGACGACGGCGAACTGACCCTCGAGGGCTTCGGCTCGGCGCGCTCGCGCGGCCTGAAGGCCGGCAAGGTGGTCAACATCGAGCAGACCGTGGAATCGATCCACCGGGCGGTGTCCGAGGCCGAGAGCATGGCCGACTGCAGCATCGCCGGCGTCAACGTCAGCATCGCCAGCAGCCACGTCCGCAGCCTCAACGCCAGCGGCGCGATCCCGGTGCGCGAGAGCGAGATCACGCCGGCGGTGGTGGAGCGCGTGATCGACGCGGCCAGCGCGGTGAAGCTGAACGACGACCAGCGCATCCTGCACGTGCTGCCGCAGGAGTACGCGATCGACGACCAGTACGGCATCCTCGCGCCGCTCGGCATGTCGGGCGTGCGCCTGGACGCCAAGGTGCACCTGGTGCTGGTCGGCGCCAGCGCCTGGCACAACCTGGTGCGCTGCGTGCAGCGCTGCGGGCTGCGGGTCGAGCACCTGGTGCTCGAGCAGCTGGCCTCGGGCAACGCGGTGCTGATGCCGGACGAGGCCGACCTGGGCGTGTGCCTGATCGACATCGGCGGCGGCACCTCGGACCTGGCGGTGCACCACCACGGCGGCATCCGCCACACCGCCACCATCCCGATCGCCGGCGACCACGTCAACCGCGACATCGCGGTGGCGTGCAGCACCCGCGTCGAGGACGCCGAGCAGATCAAGATCGAGCACGGCAGCGCGGCGCACGCGCCGGACGGCGAGGACCGCGCCATCGAGGTGCCGGGGCTGGGCGGGCGCCCGCCCGCGCAGCTGCAGAGCACGGTGCTGGTGGACATCATCCGCGCCCGCTACGGCGAGCTGTTCGAGCTGGTCAACGACGAGCTGCGCCGCAGCGGCTGGTACGACTGCATCGAGGGCGCCGGGCTGGTGCTGACCGGCGGCGGCGCCATGCTCCCCGGGCTCGACCAGCTGGCCGAGGAGATCTTCAACCGGCCGGTGCGGGTCGGCGGCGCGCACGGCGTGCGCTGCCGCGACGAGCGCTTCGCCAAGCCGCTGTACGCCACCGGCATCGGCCTGCTGACCTACCGCGACGCGGCGCGCCCGGGCCCGCAGGCCGGGGCCCAGGGCTCGTGGCTGCGCGCCCTGCGCGAATGGATCTGAACCGAACCCCAATCACCCACCCACAGGCAACCACCAGGAGCACATCATGACTCTACTCAACGAAGCCGGGCAGCCGGCGCCCAAGCCGCCGGCCGAGGCCGACGCCGAGATCCCCTTCGCGCCGGTGCAGCCGGACTGCGAAGACGCCCGGATCAAGGTGATCGGCGTCGGCGGCGGCGGCGGCAACGCCACCCAGCGCATGGCGGACGTGGAGATCGACAACGTCGACTTCATCTGCGTCAACACCGACGCCCAGGCGCTGCGCAACATGCGCGTCGGCCAGCGCGTGCAGATCGGCCGCGAGACCACCAAGGGCCTCGGCGCCGGCGCCACGCCGGAGCGCGGCCGGGCGGCCGCGGAGGAGAGCCTGGAGGTGCTGGCCGGACTGGTCGAGGGCACCGACATGCTGTTCGTCACCGCCGGCATGGGCGGCGGCACCGGCACCGGCGCGGCGCCGGTGATCGCCCGCCTGGCGCGCGAGCGCGACGTGCTCACGGTGGCGGTGGTCACGCGGCCGTTCGAGTTCGAGGGCGAGCGCCGGCGGCGCATCGCCGAGGAGGGCATCGAGGCGCTGCGCGAGCACGTCGATTCGCTGATCACGATCCCCAACGACCGGCTCATCTCCGAGCTCGGCCCGGACCTGAGCCTGGAGCAGGGCTTCGCCGAGGCCGACAACGTGCTGTACGGCGCGGTGCGCGGCATCTCCGACCTGATCGTCCGTCCCGGCATGATCAACGTCGACTTCGCCGACGTGCGCACGGTGATGGCGCAGAAGGGGCTGGCGATGATGGGCACCGGCACCGCCCGCGGCGAGACCCGCGCGCAGGAGGCGACCGAGCAGGCCATCAGCAGCCGGCTGCTGGACGAGGTCGAGATCAGCGACGCCCGCGGCATGCTGGTCAACGTCACCACCAACCGCAGCCTGACCATGCACGAGTTCAAGGTCATCGGCGACCTGCTGAAGCCGCTGTGCGCGGGCGAGGCGACGCTGGTGATGGGCACCGCGTGCAGCGACGAGATCGGCGACGCCCTGCAGGTGACCATCGTGGTGGCCGGCTACGCCGGCGGCGAGGAGGAGGAGCAGGCGCCGGCCGCGGCGGCCGCGCCCGCGCCCGCCCGGGCCGCGGCGCCCGGGGTGCGCACCGTCAGCCTCGACAGCGCCCGCGACCGGCTGGCCCGCGCCAGCCGCGCCGAGCGCACCGCGGAGCGGAGCGCCGAGCGCAAGCCGGCCCCGGCCGCGGCCGAGGCCGAGCCGGCGCCGGCCGAGGCCCTGGCGGTGGAGGGCAACCTCGCCCGCCGGGCGGGCGGCCCGGGGCAGGGCTTCGACATTCCCGCGTACCTGCGCAAGCAGCACGACTGAGCATGGGAACGCGCGCCCGCGGATGGCAAAACCGGCGGTTTTCTGTAATAATGAGCCGCCGGAGAGGCCCGGCGGGCGCGTCCGCCCCCCTGACCCACGGGAATCCAGCATGATTCAGCAGCACACCCTCCGGGAGAGCGTCTGCGCCGAGGGCATCGGCCTGCACACCGGCGAGAAGATCTCCATGCGGCTGATCCCGGCGCCGCCCGACACCGGGGTGGTGCTCCGGCGCACCGACCTCGAGCCGCCGGTCCGCATCGCCGCGCACCCGGAGAACGTGTCCGCGACCCGGCTGTCGACCACGCTGTCGCGCGGCGACGCGCACGTGTCCACCGTCGAGCACCTGATGTCGGCGGTCGCGGGCCTCGGCATCGACAACCTGTACGTGGACCTCGACAACTCCGAGGTGCCGATCATGGACGGCAGCGCCAGCCCGTTCGTGTTCCTGCTGCATTCGGCGGGGCTCGCCGAGCAGGACGCGCCGAAGCGCTACCTGCGCATCCGCAAGACGGTGGAGGCGCGCAGCGAGGACGGCGCGCGCTGGGTGCGGCTCAGCCCGCACGACGGCTTCCAGGTGTCGTTCACCATCGACTTCGACCACCCGGTGATCCGCGACACGCGGCAGCGCGCGGTGCTGGACCTGTCGAGCACCTCCTACATCAAGGAGGTGTCGCGGGCGCGCACCTTCGGCTTCCGCCACGAGGCGGAGCTGCTGCGCGAGAACAACCTGGCGCTCGGCGGCAGCCTCGGCAACGCCATCGTGCTGGACGACAACCGCATGCTCAACGACAGCGGCCTGCGCTACGAGGACGAGTTCGTCAAGCACAAGGTGCTGGACGCGATCGGCGACCTGTACCTGCTCGGCCACAGCCTGATCGGCTCCTTCGAGGGCCACTGCTCCGGCCACGAGCTCAACATCCAGCTGCTGCGCAAGCTGCTGGCGGCCGCCGACGCCTGGGAGCGGGTGGAGTTCGCGGAGCGCGGCGACGTGCCGGTCTCCTTCGCCCAGGTCAGTCCGGCCTGACCGCCGCCCCGCCCGTCCCGTCCCGATGCGCCGCGACATGAACATGCAGCCGGCGCAGCGACCGCGGCAGGCGCGCGGCGAATTCGGCGTTCAGGTGCTTGAGCAGCTCGCGCTGGTGGCAGTGCAGCAGGCTGGCCCGCGCCGCGTCGTCGACGGACACGGTCAGCGTCCCGTCCTTGAGGCGGCTGCACCAGCAGTGGGCGGCGAGCGCCTCCGGCAGCCGCGCGCGCAGCGCGCGGGTGAGCTCCAGGCACAGGCGCAGGCGCGCTAGCAGCGCGGGGTCCAGATGATCGAACAGTTTCCGCATCGCCAGGTTCCGCGGCCCGCGGCGCCGGCCGCCGGCGCGGGCTCCGCGCCCATTATCCGCCACCGCCCCCGCCGCCGGCGCGGGCGGCTCTTGGCCGGGCTGGCCGCGGCCGCGGCGCTGGCGCAGCTGCTGGCGGTAGCGCACCACCAGGGCGGGCTGTCCGCCGGCGCCGAACTGCAGGCGCGGCTGCTGGCGGAGCTGGACCTCTCGGCGGAGACCCTGCGCGAACTGCGCGGCGAGAGCGCGGCGCACCTGGACGCGCTGGCGGCGCGGGTGGCGCTGCTGCAGGCGCGCCTGGCGCGCCTCGACGCGCTCGGCGGCGAACTGGTGGCGCGCGCGCAGCTGGAGCAGGGCGCGCGGGAATTCGATTTCGCGTCCGACCCGGGCCTGGGCGGGCGGGAGCCGGAGCGGCGCGAGGCGGTCGACGCGCGGCAGCTGGAGGCGACCCTGGCCGGGCTGCTGCATCAGGCCGAGGACCGCGAGCTGCAGCTGCGCATCCTCAAGGACGTGGTGCGCCACCGGCAGCTGACGGTGGAGGCCTACCCCAGCGGCTGGCCGGTGCGCTCGGGCTGGATCTCGTCGCGCTTCGGCTGGCGCAAGGACCCGTTCCACGGCGGCCGCGCCTTCCACCACGGCCTGGACTTCGCGGCCCGCCGCAAGGTGCTGGTGCGCGCCGCCGCGCGCGGCATCGTCGAGGCCGTCGGCCGCCGCGGCAACTACGGCCTGACGGTGGAGCTCAACCACGGCAACGGCTACCGCAGCCGCTACGCGCACGCGCACGAACTGCTGGTGAAGCGGGGGCAGGTGGTGGAGCGCGGCGACCCGATCGCGCGGGTCGGCTCGACCGGCCGCTCGACCGGGCCGCATCTGCATTTCGAGGTGCTGGAGAACGGCAAGGCGGTCGACCCGCTGCAGTTCCTGTCCGCCCGCCGCTGAGGCGGCGCGTATAATCCGGGGTTCGCACGCCGCGGCCCGCGCCCGTCCATGTTCGCCGCCTTCGCCCGCCGCCTGTTCGGCAGCCGGAACCAGCGCACGATCAAGCGCCACCGGCGGACCGTGGCCGAGGTCAACCGCCTGGAGGCCGGGCTGCGCGAGCGCGGCGACGAGGACCTGCGCGCGCGCGCCGCGGAGCTCCGCGCCGAGCTGGCGGCGGCGGGCCCGGAGCCGGAGGCCCGGGCGGCGGCGCGCGACGCGCGCCTGCCGGAGGCGTTCGCGCTGGTGCGCGAGGCGGCGCGGCGCGGCCTCGGCCTGCGCCACTTCGACGTGCAGCTGATCGGCGGCCTGGTGCTGCACGAGGGCGGCATCGCGGAGATGCGCACCGGCGAGGGCAAGACCCTGGTGGCGACCCTGCCGGCCTGCCTGCGGGCGCTGGCCGGCGAGAGCGTGCACGTGGTCACCGTCAACGACTACCTGGCGCGGCGCGACGCCGAGTGGATGCGGCCGGTGTACGAGCGCCTGGGCCTGTCGGTCGGCGTCATCGTGCAGGGGCTGAGCGGCGAGCAGCGCCGCGCCGCCTACGCCGCCGACATCACCTACGGCACCAACAACGAGTTCGGCTTCGACTACCTGCGCGACAACATGGCGCTGCGCGCCGAGCACCAGGTGATGCGCGCGCTCGACTTCGCGGTGGTCGACGAGGTGGACTCGATCCTCATCGACGAGGCGCGCACGCCGCTGATCATCTCCGGGCCGGCCGCGGACAGCTCCGACCTGTACCGGCGGATGGACGCGCTGGTGCGGGAGCTGGAGCCGCAGGCCGAGGAGGACGGCCCCGGCGACTTCCGCATCGACGAGAAGGCGCGCCAGGCGCACCTGACCGAGGACGGCCACCACCGGCTGGAGGAGCGGCTGGCCGCGGCCGGCCTGATCCCGGACGGCTCCAGCCTGTACGAGCCGGGCAACATCCGCCTGCTGCACCACGCCACCGCGGCGCTGCGCGCGCGCGCCATCTTCCGGCGCGACCGCGACTACATCGTCTCCGACGAGGGCAAGATCGTCATCATCGACGAGTTCACCGGGCGCAAGACCCCGGGGCGGCGCTGGTCGGACGGCCTGCACCAGGCGATCGAGGCCAAGGAGGGGGTGGCGGTGGAGACCGAGAACCAGACCGTGGCCTCGATCACGTTCCAGAACTACTTCCGCCTGTACGGCCGCCTGTCCGGCATGACCGGCACCGCCGACACCGAGGCCTACGAGTTCCAGGAGATCTACGGCCTCGAGGTGGTGGTGGTGCCGACCCACCTGCCGATGGTGCGCGAGGACCGGGGCGACTACGTGTTCCTGACCGCGGCCGAGAAGACCGCGGCCGTGATCGAGGACGTGCGCGACTGCGCGGCGCGCGGCCAGCCGGTGCTGATCGGCACCACCTCGATCGCGAGTTCGGAGCACTTCTCCGGCCAGCTGGACGCGGCCGAGATCCCGCACCAGGTGCTGAACGCGAAGCAGCACGAGCGCGAGTCGCACGTCATCGCCCGGGCCGGGAGCCCGGGCGCGGTGACCATCGCCACCAACATGGCCGGGCGCGGCACCGACATCGTGCTCGGCGGCGCGCCGGAGGAGCCGCCGGCGGACGCGGCCGCGGACGCCGCGGCGCGGGCGCGGGCCGAGTGGCAGGCCCGCCACGACGCCGTGGTGGCCGCCGGCGGGCTGCACATCATCGGCACCGAGCGGCACGAATCGCGCCGCGTCGACAACCAGCTGCGCGGGCGCTCCGGGCGCCAGGGCGACCCCGGCTCCAGCCGCTTCTACCTGTCGCTGGAGGACAGCCTGATCCGCATCTTCGCCAGCGAGCGCATGGCCGCGATGATGCAGCGCCTGGGCATGAAGGAGGGCGAGGTGATCGAGCACCCCTGGGTGACCAAGGCGATCGGCAACGCGCAGCGCAAGGTGGAGGCGCACAACTTCGACATCCGCAAGCACCTGCTGGAGTTCGACGACGTGAACAACGACCAGCGCCGCGTGGTGTACGGCCAGCGCAACGAGATCCTGCACGCGGAGGACCTGCGCGCGCACGCGCGCGCGGCCTGCGCCGACGCGGCGCGGCAGGTGGTGGCGGAGCACGCCGGCGCGGCCGACGCGGAGGCGGAGGACTGGGACGCCGAGGGGCTGGCCGCGGCGCTGGCCGGGGGCTTCGGGCTGGAGCTGCCGGTGGCGGACTGGCTCGGCGCGGAGCCGGCGCCGGACGCGGAGGAGGTGGCGGGGCGGGCGGTCGCCGCGCTCGAGGAGCTGCTCGACGCCCGCGAGGAGCGGTTCGGCGGCGAGGTCATGCGCCAGCTCGAGAAGGATCTGCTGCTGACCACGCTGGACCTGCACTGGAAGGAGCATCTGGGGATGATGGAGCACCTGCGCCAGGGCATCGGCCTGCGCAGCTACGCGCAGAAGAACCCCAAGCAGGAATACAAGCGCGAGGCGTTCGGCATGTTCCAGGACATGCTCGACCGGGTCGACCTGGACTTCGCCGGCCTGCTGTGCCGGCTGGAGCTGCGCGAGGAGGAGGCGCCGCAGCTGGCGCAGGAGCCCGCGCCGCCGCTGGAATACCGGCACCAGTCCGCCGGGCTGCTGGACGCGCCGCCGCCGGCCGCGCCCGCGCCCGCCGTGCGGACGCTGCGCCGCGGGACGCCCAAGGTCGGGCGCAACGACCCGTGCCCGTGCGGCTCGGGGCGCAAGTACAAGCGCTGCTGCGGCGCGCCGGCGAACAACGCCGCGGCATGAGCTGGCGGCCGGTTCCGGGTCTGCGCCTGGCGGCCGGCCGGGCCGGCTTCTACGAGCGCGAGCGCCCGGACACGGCGGTGCTGGAGCTGGCGCCGGCGGCGGAGCTGGCGGCGGTCTTCACCCGCAACCGCTTCTGCGCGGCGCCGGTCGAGGTCGCCCGCGCGCACTTGGCCGCGGCCCGGCCGCGGCTGCTGCTGATCAACGCCGGCTGCGCCAACGCGGGGCTCGGCGCGGCCGGGGTGGCGGACGCCGAGCGCAGCTGCGGCCTCGCCGCGCAGGCCTTCGGGGTGCGGGCGGAGGAGGTGCTGCCGTTCTCCACCGGCGTCATCGGCGAGCGGCTGGATCCGGAGCGCTTCGGCGCGCTGCTGCCGGAACTGGCCGGGCGGCTGCGGGAGGACGCCTGGCCGGAGGCGGCCGAAGCCATGCTCACCACCGACACCCGGAGCAAGCTGCATGGGCGGACCGTGGCCGCCGCTGGCCGGGAGGTGCGCATCACCGGCATGGCCAAGGGCGCGGGCATGCTCTGCCCCGACATGGCCACCATGCTGGCGTTCGTCGCCACCGACCTGGCGGCGCCGCGCGCGCTGCTGGAGCAGGCGCTGGAGCGGTTGCTGCCGACCTCGTTCCACGCGGTCACGGTGGACGGCGACACCTCGACCAACGACGCCTGCGCGCTGCTCGCCACCGGGGCCTCCGGGGCGGCGCTGGCGGAGCTGCCGGAGGCCGAGGCCGAGGCCTGGCGGGAGGCCGCGCGGGAGGTGTTCGAGGCGCTGGCGCAGGACTTGGTGCGCGACGCCGAGGGCGCCACCCGGTTCATCACCGTCGCGGTCGAGGGCGCGCCGTCGCGGGCCGAGGCGCGGGCGGTGGCGCGCGCCGTGGCGCATTCGCCGCTGGTCAAGACCGCGGCGTTCGCGGGCGACCCCAACTGGGGCCGGATCCTGGCCGCGGTCGGGCGCAGCGCGTCGGCCGCGGTGGCGATGGAGCGGGTCGGCCTGTGGCTGGACGCGGCGCCGGTGGTCGCGGGCGGCGCGGTGGCCGCGGACTACAGCGAGGAGCGGGCCCGGGCGGTGATGGCGCGCCCGGAGTTCACCATCCGCGTCGATCTGGGGGCGGGCGGGGCGTCGGCGCGGCTGCACACCTCCGACCTGTCGCCCGGCTACGTGAAGATCAACGCCGAATACCGGACCTGAGGTGGCGGCGGAGCCGCTGCATGTGGTCGCCGCCGCGCTGGCGGTCGGCGGCCGCGGCGGGAAGCGGGTGCTGCTGGCGCAGCGCGCCGCGGACGCGCACCAGGGCGGGCGCTGGGAGTTCCCGGGCGGCAAGGTGGAGCCGGGCGAAACCGCGGCCGCGGCGCTGGCGCGCGAATT
Organism: uncultured candidatus Poriferisulfidus sp.; assembly: GCA_965242985.1. Taxonomy (GTDB): domain Bacteria; phylum Pseudomonadota; class Gammaproteobacteria; order Poriferisulfidales; family Poriferisulfidaceae; genus Poriferisulfidus. The sequence goes on from OZ251520.1 coordinate 926,806, forward strand.
GCGGGAGGAGCTCGGCGTGGAATTGCTCCATGCGCGGCCGCTGATCCGCTTTCCCTACCGCTACCCGGAATTCGCCATGGACTTCGAGGTGTTCCGGGCGCGCTGGCGGGGGCGGCCGCGCGGCCGCGAGGGGCAGGAGCTGCGCTGGGCCCCGCTGGCGGAGCTGCGCGCATGGGACACCCCGCCCGCGAGCCGGCCGGTGATCAGCGCCCTGCAGTTGCCCGAGCGCTACGCGATCAGCCCGCCGCCGGAGGCGGGCGACGGCCCCTGGCTGCAGGGGCTGGAGCGCCTGCTGGACGATCCGGAGCGCGTGATGATCCAGTTCCGGCCCGGGCCGGCGGGACTGGCCGGGTGCCGCGAGCTGGTGCGGCGCGTGGTGCGCATGGCGCAGGATGCGGGGGTCGCGGCGCTGGTCAATGCGGCGCCGGAGGACGCGCTGGAGCTGGACGCGGACGGGGTGCACCTGAACGCCGCCCGGATGCGGGCGCTCGATAGCCGGCCGCTGCCGGACGACCGCTGGGTGGGCGCGTCCTGCCACTCCGCGGCGGAGCTGCGGCAGGCGGAACGGATCGGCGCGGACTTCGCGGTGCTGTCGCGGCCGGGCAAGGCGGCGGCGGCGCGGGACTGGGAATGGTTCGCCGAGAGCGTTGCCGGGGCCGCCGTGCCGGTGTACGCGCTGGGCGGGATGCGGGCGGTGGATATCAATCGCGCCGTCCGGCGCGGCGGGCAGGGGATCGCGGCGATCCGGGGGTTGTGGCGGCGGTAACCTAGTTGAGGCTGCTAGAAAGGGAGGCGGGAGAGCATGTCGGCTGAAATATTTTGAAAGAGAGCAAAAAAAGGGGCTTATATACATGCTACACCAAGCCCGACTTGTTCAGGTTTTGTTCAGTTTCCTGCGCTTGAAAAAGCGCTGTTTCTTGGTCTTGCAGAGCCAAAAAGGAAGTTCTCGCCACTTTGTCAGGCCTTCGTTCAGATTTGGTGTAGTATGTATATAAGCCCCCAAAAAAAGAGGACACAGCGGATGCAAAACTGTATCAGAAAGAGTTTTGTTGTCATTGACTCAAAAAGATGAGTTGGCAGGTATGGCGGCACGTACCGCTCGAATACATTGAGTTTAACACTTGTTTCCGGGTTGATTGAAAAAGTCTAGTTTATACATAAAGGATAAAGATATCCACATAAGCAATAAGCATGAAACTTCGAAAACGGAAATAGGGTTGATGCATCCATGGAAGGTTACCACTAGTAAGTTTTTGGCGACTTAGCGGCCACTAAGTTTGCAACTGCCGCGTTTAGAACTTGAAAGCAGATTTTCGCCGTGTGTTCTGTTGGCGTGAATTCTGCAGTCATTTGACAATAGGGGTGAATATAATTTCTAAAGTCTCGTAAAACATGACTGAACTTCTTGACATCAAGTTCCAATAATTTTGCTTTGTATGCGACGTCGATTAATTCGGCGAGAGTCCACTTTTGGAGCTCTTTTTCACCTTCAGCATTTTCCCTAAAAAGTTTATATTGCTTCTCTGCAATGCCAAGCAATATGCCCTCAAGAGCGCTTCCACACATAAAAATGACTGATAGCCATGCTTTTGCAGACAAGGCTAAGCGCGCTTCATCTATCCGTTTTTGAATAATAGCGGAAACTTGGGGAGTTATAGGCAACTCTTTGACATTGTGTATCGCGAATTTAAATTCTTTTTTCAAAAAGTCTTGTTCCGAAGAATCTTTTGATTTAGGCTTTTCTCCAGAGAGTCTTTCTACGATACGCCGACCTCGGTCTAGCTCTTCAGCACTAGGGCACTTGGTCTGATCCATATTAGGCACTGCTTGGGGTAAATCCAGCATGCCAGTCAAGATTTTTGCAACAGTTTGATCAGATTCCCGCTCCCAGAAAGCCCTCATTCTATTTGCCTTAGAGGGTCCATAAATTCCGTATTTGTCGTCATAAATAGGAATTCCATATTGCCGAAAGAACTCATCAAACGTGGGATTGGTAAAGTCCAAAACATATCCGCCGCCCATGCCTAGCACTTGTTCAAGGCATCGTTTTTCAATGTAAGTAAGGTCGCTCATGTGGTTCTTTGCATAATTCCAGTGTTAAGGCTTTTCCTTAGAGGCGGAGCTAACTTCTCCGCTTACTCTGTTCGCTATGCTTTTGACTCCATGTCTATAGCGTAGGGTTTCCGGCCGGGCGGTCAGAAGCCTGGAAATTTGTTTCGGAGCCATTCCAGAGCCTTTTTCTGGTCCTCAATGCTAGCTCTGCGGATCTGGGCCATCAAGAAAGTCCAACTTGGTGGCTCTTGAGCAATATTCTGAGCCCCCTGATTGCATGTGCTACATAGGGCCCGCAGATTGTCCAGAGTGTCGGTTCCGCCGTGGCTTCGGTCCTTGATATGCCCGATATGTAGCCGAATCTTGCGGTTCGGGTTGCGTTCATCCTGATCCCCCGCGGCCGCGCCGCACATTTGGCAGGTGTAGCCGTTTCGCTCGAGCACTTGTGCTCGTAGTCGCTGAGATATCGTCGAAGAAAAGTTGTAGTTGCGACTTTCAACCGGAGGTTCGGCGTCAAGCCTGTATTCTCCTGGTTTTAGGCTGCTGTCGTCGTGGTGCGTAGAGATTCGCCAGTTGTCAACGTTCCGAATCTCACGGACACGTCGCGCCCATTCGGTTACTTTAGGTCCCGCTATTTCCTGCAATTGTTGGCCGGTAACCACCTTGCCAACATATTCCCGTAGAAACAGTTTAATGCGTTTTCTGCTCCCCAGTTTGGCTTTAGTCGCGGCCTGTTCAAGCTCCGCCAATGCGCGAGCGAACTCTTCGTCGCTAAGCCGTTTATGTTTCATGCTGCTTTGCGGAAGTTGTTGTGTTCCAAATAGCGAATGATTTCTTCACCAATGAAGCGGGTGTATGCCGGGGGGATGGATTCATTGAGTTCGCTCTTCTTCATCCAGTCAATGCCCAAGGCATCGCGCGCAGCAGCAACCGAGCAATTGCCGCCTCCGGTAACTTGAACGTAGTCTTTCCATTCATCCGTTTTTCCGTAGTGTGCCTTTCGACGGTCGAGAGTGTGCACTTTCGGATGTGGCCGATGGGGTGGCGGGATGATATCAAAGTTTGCCTCGAACAGGCGGTGTCGGATTACGCGAAGCTCGGGGAACATGGTGCCGCATAGCACTACGGGGTCAAGCAGTGGAGCACCTTGTACGTTCTCCATGACGTAGGGGCGGTCGGAAAGGGCGAGCATGGCGCGCACGGGTTCGATTAACTTTGGCCATGCGTCACCGTTCTTCGTCCGCTTGGCGGTAACGGAATAGGCTTGGCAGGGAGGAGATGCGTGAATGGCATCGAATGACGCGAGAAAGTCTGGGGTCAAGGTCAAGGCATCCGCTTGGATGAATTCGTAGGGATAGTTAGGCTGGTCGGCAATGTCAACGCCGACCACTTCAAAGCCTGCTTGCGAATAACCTCTGGCCGCGCCTCCGGCGCAGCAGAACAGGTCCAAAAGCCTAAGTTTATTCATGATGGCCAATTTCGCTTCTTGAGCATTTGGCTCATATATTGTACCATAAGAGTTAAATATCTCATATATATAGTGAAACATTGATTTAATTGGAACAATATATGACTGGTCAATTTCAAGAAGTCTGCACGCGATTTCACCCCAGCGTACCCACAAGCTGTTGCCTCATTGCTCACCCTCGCTTTTTGGCTTGTAGTTCCGGATATCGTCAGTGAGTTTCTTAAGCTCTCCTACTGATTCTGATTCTTGGACAAATTTCTCATACGCTGACCAAGCATTGTCAATTAATTCCTTGTACGTGATTATTCGGATGGAGTACGGGCGTAGTGAATTCTCATCAGCTTTTTTAGTCTCTTGCTTTTCCCATCCCAAAGGTAGTTTGCCGACAATACAGACAGTCTCAATCGGAAGGTTATTTTTATTTCCCGTCTCTAGCAACTCCTGCTTAACCGCGTCTATATACTGACGGACTTGCTTCTCAATATCTGTCTTTGCCAACCTCCGGTTAGCGCGCTTTAACTCAACAATTACATGTGCTCCCATCACTCTCTGGTATCTAATATCAATTCGATATCGTTTCTCCCTTTCGCGGCATGTTTGATTTGCCGCTGCCTGAATTGATTCTTCCTTCTTAGCGTATCGGGTAGCTCGCTCCCATGCCGGGTCGAGCAGCCAGAGATGATCGAAAATGTACTCTTGAAGCACTTTCTCCATAGCGTTTTCATCAACATTGTCTCTGAGCTTCTTAATAATTGTCAATCTTTCTTGAACGATTTCGTAATAGCGCATTGCTTCGATGTTGTCTAAGTCGGATAAGTACTTAAGAAATACTTCCAAATTTTTTTCATTAATTTTCTCCAACTCGGCTAAGGCGTCATTCATTCTCAGTGCCTCAAATGCGGTAACGCCCATGGCATAGAATTCTTGTTTGCGTGATTCGTCTATTCCCGCCTTGTCAATATCGGAAAAGATCTTCATGGCGAAATTCTGCAAACTTTCGGATTTAAGCTTGCTGTACCATTCTGAAATATATGGATTAGCTCTTTGAGCCATGTTTAATCCATGTTTCTCCTTAAGTTTGTTGGTTGCATTCCATATATGCCGGAGCTCATTTCCAATAAATTCTTTCAATGCACGGTAGCGTTCGTCATCTTCCGAGATTTTTTGGCGGCTCGACGTGGTGATGTCTTCTTCATCATCTTCATCAAGAAAGTCAGCGTTGATTTCGCCATACATGTATTTTGTGATCAGTCCGCCGATACGGTATTCTTGCAGAATGTCTTCTTGGGCCACCTTGCCCCGGACGACAATGGTAATTTTATTTAAGTTGTCATTCTCTGCATCGCTATTTTTCTTGCCGCTATCTAGGTCATTAGCGTGTCTAGCAATGGCGATCCAGCCGCTTACCTTGTATTTTCCTCTTTCGCTCTCTTGTCCTTCTGTGGTAAAACAGAAAGGGCGCGCAAAAGACAGCTTGTCACCTGTTGTGTCCTCCGTATCCAGATTGTTGCAATGCTGAGCGTAGTCGTAATCACCGTATTGGAACAGGAATCGTGCTTTGTGAAAGTAGTCTCTATCGGCTAGTGTAATAGCAGTTCCGTTAATTAGGATATTGAACTCGTCATTTTCTGGAGTGATGCCAAATCTTCTTGCGATTCTTGTCCTTAGACCGGTTTCTGCTGCTAGCGTCAGTCTAAATTTCTTCAGCTCTTCGATTTTGATTACAGTCCCATGTGCGGAGATATCCACATTAAACGGGATAGGTTCCGGCTTGTAATCCTGAGAAGATGACGGGTTTTCTTTCTGTATCGCTTTCTTGATTTCCTTCGTGTCCATTAGAAAAGACTCTTCACTTTCACCTTGTCTCTTGCTGTAGACGCAAATTTTGTTTGCAATGGAAAACAGAGATAGTTTGCCAATACCTTTTCTTCCCATCGGTTTTCTGCCTTTGGAGGTCAGCCCGTTGGTGAGATTAAGATCGGTTCTTTTCTGGTATCCAACATGCAAATATTTTTCGTTAATATCGGTTAGACTCATGCCGAGTCCATTGTCTGAAATAGTGATAGCTTTATTTTTCCGATCGAATTCCACCTTGACTTCGGTCGCGTCGGCGTCCCAAGCGTTTGCGATTACTTCGGCAAGTACCGCAGGAATATTACTATAGAGATTCACGCCTAGATGATTCAGAACATTTAGGCTGATGCTCATTGTGTATCTACTATCCATTTGATGCCTCCACGATGGACCGGCCGATGGCCTGGGCGAGTTTGACTGGCACGGCATTTCCGATGTGTTTGGCCATTTCTCGGATCTGCAGGTGTGCTTCGTCCTTTGCCAGTCGGTACTGGGGGGGGAAAGTTTGCAACATAGCAGCCTCTCGGACAGATATTGTACGATGTTGCTCCGGGTGTCCAAATCTCCCTGTACTATAGTAGCAGAACTGAGTGGTAATAGTGGGTGCAGGGGCATCCCATCGCATTCTTCCATAGGAAGCAGGATAATGTGCTTTCGTATGACATTCGTTCACAATGTCCTTTTCCCAGTCTTGCCATGACCCTCCTGGCTTTGATTGCCGAATTCTTTCACGGTTGATTTTGGACAATTCCAGAGTTGTATGAGCTGGGTCATTTGGCGATGTATGTCCAGCCTTGACCGCGGGCAAATTCAAGATGTGATCTTTGACAGTTGTCTTTTCATGTGTTGGACGGGGGAGACAGATTGCCCCAAGCTTAGATGCTAGCAGGACGAGCCGCTTTCTCTTTTGAGGCACGCCGTACTCCACACACGACAGAATGTCATGATCATATTGGTATTCCAATTCATTGAGCATTCCCAGAAATTTTTTGAATGCTTCATGGCGAGCAAGGCCAGCCACGTTTTCCATAGAGACGAAGTCGGGGTCTCCCTGATGAACGAGGCGAGAAAACTCTTCGAGCAGAGAACAGTCATCCGCTTTTGGATTGTAAGTTCTTCGATTGTGCGCGGAGAAAGGCTGGCAGGGAGCACAACCCGCCAGTACGGTTACATCGGCACCGCGGTAATGTTTTGCCAAGTCTTGAAAGTGAAGTTCGCGGACATCAGCGGCGTAAAATTTTGCGCCGTGATTGTTGGTTTCGTACGCATAGCGACAAGACGAATCGATATCAAATCCCGCTTTTACTTTGATGCCCGCCAATTTGAAGCCATGGGTCAGCCCGCCAATGCCACAGAATAGGTCTACGGCATGTATTTTAGGTAGCTTGTTTTCTTTATTAGGCATGGTGGGCATGTATATTCGTGTTAGAACAGGCAGCAGGCCAACTCGAACGGCACGTCGTCGCCGGTCTGGCCCGGGCGCGTGCTGAGGTTGCTGCCGTCGCGGAACACGATGCTGAACGAGCGCCGGCTGACGCTGATCTCGGGGTAGAAGCGCGATTCCGGCTCCAGCCGGATGCGGATCATCTGGTTCGGCCGCGACGGCTCCAGGGTCTGCTCGAACCAGCCGCGGCGGGCGACCGCCGGCGAGAACGGCGCGCTGTCGCGGATCATCTGCAGCACCGTGCGTGCGATCGTGATCACCGCATCGAACGGCGCGTACCATTCGCGCAGCAGCGCCTGGTGGGAATGGCGCAGGTCGTGCAGCCAGCTGGCGTACAGCGGCAGGTCGGCCTCGCTGGTGCAGCCGGGCATGGAGGCGCGCTGGCCGACCGAACTCAGCAGCTCGTAGCGGGCAAGATGCTGGTGCACCGGGTAGACCAGGCCGTGCGCCTGATCGCGCAGTCCTTCATGCAGCGCCACGGTCTCCTGCAGCGCCGCCGGGTCGATGCCCTCGGTGTCGCCCAGTATCTTCAGCCAGCCCAGGCGCTGGTCCAGCTCCTTGATCAGGTCGAGCTTGATGTTGCGCTGGCCGATCAGGCTGGAGAACTCCAGCAGCGCGCGCACCGCGGCGCGCGCCTCCCAGCCGGAGGCGTCGGCGCCCGCGCAGTGGTGCTCGAACTGCTCCGCCAGGAACTCGATGCGCAGGAACGTCCGCAGCCGGTCGCTGACCGCCTGCTCGTAGACCAGCGGCGCGGCGGGCGCGGGGGGCGGCGCGGCGCTCATGCGGCGGCCCGGTAGCGTTCGTGCAGCCGGTCGACGGCGGCGTCCAGCTCCGCCAGGCCGCCGTCGGTGCGGAGCTCGTCGTCGGCGATGCGCCGCCGCTCGGCGGCCGGCAGCTGCGCCGCCAGCAGGGCCTCGGCTTCTTCGGGCGGCAGTCCGGGGCGCTGGGCGAGGCGCTCGCGCTGCGCCGACTCCGCGCAGTGCAGCACCAGCACGCGGTCGAATTCCTCCCGCCAGCCCGCTTCCGCCAGCAGCGGCACCACGGCCACCGCGTAGGGGGCGTCGAGCCCGGCGAACCAGCCGCGCATCCGCGCTCGCACCCGCGGATGCAGCTCGTCCTCGACCGCGCGGCGCAGTTTCTCGTCGGCGCAGATGCGGGCGCGCAGCCGGGCGCGGTCCAGCGCGCCGCCGGCGGCGAGGATGTCGTCCCCGGCCGCCGCGACCAAGGCGGCCAGGGCGGGTTCGCCGGGCGCGGTCAACTCGCGCGTCACGTCGTCGGCGTCGAGCACCGGCGCGCCCAGCGCGCGGAAGCGGCGCGCCGCCCGCGATTTGCCGCTGGCGATGCCGCCGGTCATGCCAACGCGCAGCATCCCGGCCACTCCCGCAGGCCGAGCCAGGAGGGCAGCAATTCCTGCGGCTCGCGCATGGCCAGCAGGCCGAGCAGCGCCGCCGCCAGCCCCGGGCCGAACGCGATGCGCCGCCGGGCGCGGCCGCGGGCGGCGAGCAGCAGCGCGCCGGCGATGGTGAGCACGGAGGCGGCCAGCAGCACCCAGGACAGCGCGGTCCAGCCGAGCCAGGCGCCGCACACCGCGAACAACTTGCAGTCGCCGAGGCCCAAGCCGGTGGCGCCGCCGCTCAGGCCGCGGTACAGGTGGTGCACCGCCCACAGCGATCCGTAGCCCGCGGCCGCGCCGATCACCGCCTGCTCGAGCGGCGCGAACAGGCCGTGGACGTTGACCAGCAGGCCGAGCCAGAGCAGCGGGTACACGATCAGGTCCGGCAGCAGCCGGGCGCGGACGTCGATCACGGCGAGCGCGAGCAGGCCCCAGGCGAGTGCCGCCAGGGCCAGCGCCTCGGCCCAGTGCCCGGCCCACAGCCAGGCGCCGAGCGCGGCCGCGCCGGCGGCCAGCTCCAGCAGCGGGTACAGGAGCGGAATGCGCTCCCGGCAGCCGGCGCAGCGCCCGCGCAGCGCGGCGTAGCTGGCCAGCGGCGCGAGTTCCCGCCAGCGCAGCGGCCGTTCGCAGCGGGGGCAATGCGAGCGCGGCGCCCACAGGCCGACCGCGCCGTCGCCTTGGATCATGCGCGGCAGCCGCGCGACCAGCACGCTCAGGAAACTGCCGGCCGCGGCGCCGCACAGGAAGACGGCGGCCGCCGTCGCGTACGGCGTCAGCAGGGAAGTCGGCATGGGGGAATGATAAACCAGCCGATCAATGGTGCTGTTCATTGTAATTCAATGATGTGCGCCGCGCGCCCGCGGCAGGCGGCGATTCCGGAACTCCGGGGAGCGCTGTATATACTGGCGGCTCGCGGAGAACGGTTCGCCGGAGGGCCGGATGCTGGACCAGTACTACACCAAGCCGGCCGCGGCGCGGGAATGCTGGGAGACGCTGCTCGGCGTGCTGCCGGTGCGGGCCGACCGGGCGCGGTTCATCGAGCCGTCGGCGGGCGACGGCGCGTTCTTCGACCTGTTGCCCGCGCGGCGGCGGATCGGGCTGGACCTCGCGCCCCGGCGCGCCGGGGTCCGGGAGCAGGATTTCCTGACGTGGGAGTACTGCGCCCGCGACCGCTCGCTGCAGGTGGTGGTCGGCAATCCGCCGTTCGGCAGCCGCGGCGGTCTGGCGGTGCGGTTCGTGAACAAGGCGGCGGAGATCGCGGACACCGTCGGCTTCATCGTGCCGGCGAACTTCCGCAAATTCGCCATCCACCGGCAGCTGCCTGCGGATCTGCGGCTGATCGCGGCCAAGTCGCTGCCGCGGCATTCGTTCCGGCTGCGCGGCGGCCGGGACTACGCGGTGAACACCGAATTCCAGGTGTGGACGCGGCTGCCGAGCGGGGAAGCGGACCTGCGGCAGTTCGCGCCGCCGCCGATCGCGCACCGCGATTTCCTGCTCCGGCAGTACAACAACACGCCCGAGGCGCTGAAGGTGTTCCGCGAGCCGTTCGATTTCGCCGTGCCGTGCCAGGGCTGGCAGGACTACGCGCGCCGCGAGCGGGACGCGGAGCGCTGCGAGAAGAACAAGCAGTGGATGCTGCTCGAGGCGCGCGGCGGGCGGATCCTGCAGCGGCTGCTGCGCCTGGACTACGGGGCACTGGCCCTGCGGACCGGCACCAGCACTCCCGGCTTCCGCAAGAACGACCTGGTCCGGGCCTACGCCCGCGCCTACGGCTGACGCCGATGCGGACGCGCGGCGCGCGGCGGTGACTGCTCCGGCGCTCCGCGGCGGCGGCCGCCCGGCGGCCGCGCTCCTGCGGGCGGGGACGCTGGCCGCGCTGGCGGCGGCGGGCGCGGCTGCGGCCTACGACGATGCGCCGCGCGTCGAGACGCTGGCCGCGGGCTTCGAGTATCCCTGGAGCATGGCGCAGCTGCCGGACGGCTCGCTGCTGATCACCGAGAAGCCGGGCCGGCTGCTGCGGCTCGCCGCGGATTTCCAAGCGCGGCGCGAGATTTCCGGCGCGCCGGAGGTGGCCCGGGTCGGGCAGGGCGGCCTGCTGGACGTGCTGGCGTTGCCGCAGCCCGGGGCGTCGGACGGCATCCGGGTGTACCTCAGTTACAGCCGCGCCTGCGCCGCCGGCTTCACCACTGCGCTCAGCGCCTACCGGCTGCGCGAAGGCGCCCTGCGCGACGGACGGGAACTGCTCGCGGCCGAGCCCTGCGGCGGCCTGACCTGGCATTTCGGCGGCCGCTTGGCGCTGGGCGCCGACGGCATGCTGTACCTGACCGTGGGCGACCGCGGCGAGCGGCGCCACTCCCAGGACCTGGGCTCGCACTGGGGCAAGGTGCTGCGGCTGCGGCCGGACGGCTCGGTCCCGGACGACAACCCGTTCCTCGGCGACCCGCGGGCCCGGCCGGAGATCTACTCCTACGGCCACCGCAACCCCCAGGGGCTGGCGCTGCATCCGGACACCGGCGCGCTGTGGCTGCACGAGCACGGCCCGAAAGGCGGCGACGAGCTGAACCTCCTGCTCCCGGGCGCCAACTACGGCTGGCCGCTGGCGACCCACGGCCGGGAATATTCCGGCGGCGCGGTCAGTGATCACGAAGAACTGCCGGGCATGGAATCGCCGGTGCTGCATTGGACGCCGGGGATCGCGCTGTCGGGACTCGCCGTCTGCCCGGACCGGGGGCCGTGCGCGGCCTGGCGCGGGCAGTTTCTGGTCGGCGCGCTCAAGCTCCAGCAGCTGCATCGGGTGTGGTTCGAGCCGGACGGCGCGGTCCGCGAAGCGGTGCTGCCCGCGCCGCGCGGGCTGCGCCTGCGCGACGCGCGGGTGCTGGCCGACGGGCGGGTCTACCTGCTGACCGACGAGGCCGACGGCAAGCTGCTGCGGCTCGTACAATGACCGCGCTCCCGCCCGCCCGTCCATGACCGCCGCGCCGCGCCTCCGGCTCGTCCAGTTCAATCCGCTGGTCGGCGACGTCGCGGGCAACCGGGCGCGCATCGAGGCGCGGCTGGCGGCGGTCGCGGAGCCCGCGGTGTGGGCCTACCCGGAGCTGGCGCTGTGCGGCTACCCGCCGGAGGACCTGCTGCTGCGGGAGGACTTCCTCGACCAGACCGAGGCGGCGCTGGAGGCGCTGGCCGCCGCCTGCGGCGCGCACTGGCTGATCGTGGGCGCGCCGCTGCGCGCGGACGGGGAGCTGTACAACGCCGCCTGCGTGCTGCACGCGGGCGAGCGCGTCGCCTGCGCGCGCAAGCGCCGGCTGCCGCATTACGACGTGTTCGACGAGCCGCGCTACTTCGCGCCGGGGGAGGGCGGGATGGTGGCGGAGGTCGCCGGCCGCCGCCTGGGGCTGCTGATCTGCGCCGACCTGTGGCGGCCGGAGCCGGCCGCGGCGCTGGCCGGCGGCGGCGCCGAGCTGCTGCTGTGCCTGAACGCCTCGCCGTTCGACGCCGGCAAGGCGGCCCGGCGGCGGGAGATCGCCGCCGCCCGCGCGGCGGAGACCGGGCTGCCGGTCTGCTACGTCAACCAGGTCGGCGGCCAGGACGAGCTGGTGTTCGACGGCGCGAGCTTCGTGCTCGGCGCCGGCGGCGAGCGCCTGCTGCAGGCGCCGTCGTTCGAGGAGGCGGAGCTCGAGCTGGACCCGGCCGCGCCGGCGGCCGCGCCGCCGGCCGGCGGCGCCGACCCGGAGCCGGACGAGGCGCTGTACCGGGCGCTGACGACCGGGGTGCGGGACTACGTGGACAAGCACGGCGCGCCGGGCGGGCTGGTGGGCCTGTCCGGCGGGATCGATTCGGCGCTGACCCTGGCGGTCGCGGTCGACGCGCTGGGCGCGGCGCGGGTCGAGGCGGTGCTGATGCCGTCGCGCTACACCTCGGCCGCCAGCAACGAGGACGCGGCCGCGCTGTGCGCGAACCTGGGCGTCGCCGCCCGCAGCGTGTCGATCGAGCCCGCGTTCCGGGCGCTGCTGGCGTCGCTGGACGCGGCCGGCGTCGGCGGCGACCTGGTGGCGCAGAACCTGCAGGCGCGCATCCGCGGCCTGCTGCTGATGGCGTTCTCCAACCACGGCGGCAAGCTGCTGCTGACCACCGGCAACAAGAGCGAGCTGGCGGTCGGCTACGCCACCCTGTACGGCGACATGGCCGGCGGCTACGCGCCGCTCAAGGACGTGTTCAAGACCCGGGTGTACGAGCTGGCGCGCTGGCGCAACCGCGCCGCGCCGGTGATCCCGGAGCGGATTCTGGCGCGCCCGCCGAGCGCGGAGCTGAAGCCGGACCAGCGCGACACCGACACGCTGCCGGAGTACGCGGTGCTGGACGCGGTGCTGCGGGGCTTCATCGAGGACGACCGCTCGGCGGCGGAGCTCGCCGCGGCCGGCCACGACGCGGCGCTGGTGCGGGACGCGGCGCGGCGCGTGTTCGCCAGCGAGCACAAGCGCCGCCAGGCGCCGCCGGGGGTGAAGACCACGCGGCGCGCGTTCGGCCGCGACCGGCGCTACCCGATCACCTCCGGCTACCGGGGCTGAGCGGCGCTCAGCCGGGCGGGGCGTCCGCTTCCGGCGCGCCGGTTTCGTCCGTTTCCGGCTCGGGCGCCGCCGGGGCCGGCACGGGCGGGGCGGCCGGCTCTTCCGCGGGCCGGCCGAAGCCCAGCGCGCGCAGGAAGCCGAAGTCGAAGAAGCCGCCGCCGTCGTCCGCGGCCGGCTGGAAGCCGGACGGCACCTCGGAGACGACGATCTTCTCGGGCTCGCGCGACGGGCGGTATTCGCCCGCCTGCTCGGCGCGCAGCACGGCCGCGCGGTAGCGCCCGGAGAAGTCCTCCGGCGGGAATTCCTCGATGTCGAAGCCGACCGTGACCGCCAGGTAGTCGGTGGCGTCGCTGATCCAGCCGCCGACGGTGCCGAACCAGCCGGGCTCCTCCGGGATCTCGCTCGGATGCCGGTAGCCGGGGAAGTTCAGCTCCCGCACGCGCCGCGCGTCGTCGGCGAGCTGGGGCATCTCGAGGCGCCGGTAGGCCTGCTCCTGGTACCACAGCATGGCGCCCATCTCCGGCGCGCCGTGGTAGCGCTCCAGCGCGTGGCGGGCGCGGCCGGCGACCGCCACGTAGGCCTTGCGCCGCAGGTAGAAGTCGGTCACGTGCATCTCGTACTTGGCGAGCAGGTTGCGCAGGAAGATGGTGCGCTGGCGGGAGTCGCGGGCGTAGCGGCTCTCGGGGTGGTTCTCGACGATCCAGGAGAAGCTCTCGAACGCGCTGAACCAGGGCGTCGGGTCCTTGTTGTGGCGCACGTAGGGCAGCACGTAGTGCAGCAGGCTTTTGCCGTAGTCGAAGTAGACGATGCCGCGCAGGTAGTGGGCGTAGGCGATGTCGATATGCACCGGGTTCTGCTTGAGGAAGCGCTCGAGCACCGCGATCGCCTCCTCGTGCTCGTCGCGGCGGTAGTGCGCGTAGGCGGTCTCCAGCATGCCCTGCTGGGCGTAGGGGTCGAACGGGTAGCTGGCCTCCAGGTAGTTGAAGGCCTCGATGGCCTTGGTGAAGTCGCCGCCGGAGCGGTAGCGCTGGCCCATCGCGTACAGCTGCGCCGCGGTCTTGCCCTCGAACTCGGTTTCCGGCGCGTCCGGCAGCAGGCTGCAGCCGGGCGCGGCCAGCGCGGCGGCGAGGGCGGGCAGGAGGAGGGCGCGCATGGCGGCGGGCGCGATTGTATCAATAGGGGGTGGCGCGGTACGCGGTCGGCTCCAGCCGCACCGCGTCCTCCAGCGGCGGGCGCAGCCGGAACGTCGCCGGGCGGCGCAGGAAATCGTACACGCGCACGATGCGGAAGCGCCCGGGGTTCTCCGCCGCGCACGCCCGCTCGTTGGCGGACAGGTGGAACGGCGTGCGCGGGTCGCCGGTGGTGGTCTTCACCTCCAGCAGGCGCTCCTCGCCGTGGCGGCAGTACGACAGGATGTCGTAGCCCGCGCCGTCGCCGTCCTCGGCGGAAACCCAGCGGACTTTCTCCGCCAGGCTGTGGCAGCCCGCGGCCTGCAGCCGGGCGCGCTCGGACGCCAGCACCCGCTCTTCGCCCTGCCGGCCGAGGCTGCGCTTTTGCTGGTCGCGGACCGCCCAGTCGATCCGGCGGACGAGTCGGCTTCGATGCTCGCGGCCGCCGGCCGGAGCCTCCGCGGCGGCCGGTGCCGGGCGCAGGGCGAGGATCGGGTCGCCCCCCGGCGGCGCGGCGAGGCTCGGGACTTCCAGCGGCCGCGGCGCGGCTTCGAGCACCAGTTGTTCGGCCAGTTTGCTATGCGCGGGCAGCGCCCGCAACACCGCCGCGGTCAGGCTGGACTGGATGTTTTTGGCCGGGCTGTAGCCGTCCAGCCGCGGCAGGCCGAGCGCTTCCAGCACGAAGCTGATGTTGTGGTGCTTGTACTTGATGGCCTTGTGGGTTCGGGCGGGGATCCGTTCCTGCAGGTTGCGGTTGTGCTCCGTCTTGCTGAAGGATTCGCCGCGCAGCTGCTTGTCCAGCATGGCGAAGTAGTCCGCTGCGACAAGATCGTTTTCCTCGTCCCGCCAAGGCCGGCCGGCCGTTCCCCGGACGGCGATTGAAGCGGAGGACGGGGGGCGGGTCGGCATGGCGCGGAAAACGTGCTGTTTGTGCGGTGGGCCGGGCTCAGCCCGTTGCGGCGGAAGTCAGTGCAAGGTGTCCCGGAGCACTTGCGGAATCAAATGATGGTTTTCCGCATCGAGGCCGGCGGGTGACGGTCGCTTCACGAGTTTCTTCGTCGGCTAAGATAGTAATCTGGACCGAATGAGTCGATAACCGGCATCAGTCCCGCCGCATTTCATCAAGCGAACCTTCCCAGCGCAGTTTTCCGCGCAACGGGAGAATTTTCTCTTGATTCCGGATCTGCACCAGCAGGCGCAATGTTTCTTCCACCACCTCTTTCTTGGTTTTTGCGGCGCTGGCCGCCGCCGCTTTCGCCATCAGGTCGTCGTCGATGTCGATCTTGAGGCGCATGGCCAAAAACTCCGCAAGCAATTCGTGCCGACCGGGAATTATCACACATAGCGGCGATTTCCGCCCGCAATCCCCGCCGCGGCCGCGGCAGATCCGCGCTTCCGTCTATTATGTCTTGGCACCGGAATCCCCGGCGCCGGCCCCGGATGCGGCATAATAGGCGCGTCCTGCCGACCGGCGTTGCGTTTTCGAGCGTTCCCGGCGCAGGCCCCGAGGCGAGGAGACTGGCACCATGAGCGACACTGCGATCATCAAGGCTTTCGGCGAGGGCCCCTCCAGCGAGATGGTGCTGGGCCTGATGGCCGTCGCGCGCGACTACCGGGACGATCCGGCTTTCCGCGCGCGGATTGAGGCGGACCCGCGCGCCACGCTGGAAGAGCGGGGCGTGCTGGACACGCAGGACGCGGGGCCGACCGCGGCGGACGGCGAAATCCGGCTGGTCGTGAACACGCCGGAGGTGTTCCACCTGTGCCTGCCGCAGGACCCGAACGCGGCCGTGTCGGACAAGATCCTGTCCGGCGTCGCCGGCGGCAGCGGCGACAGTTCGGCCAGTTCGGCGGGCACCGTCGGCACCGCCGGTTGCGCGAGCACCGCGCCGTCCTGCTTCGGCACCGCCAGCAGCACCTCGAGCATCGGCAGCGGCGGCACCGCCAGCGCCAATTGAGGCCGGCTTCCGATTTCCGCCAGCGAGGACAGCATCATGATTGAGTTCGACATCGAAGCGTTCCGGGAAGGCTCCGGGCGCGACACTTTGACCGCGCTGCTGGCGCTGGCGCGGGACTACCGGGACGATCCGGATTGCCGGGCGCGGCTCGAGACGGACCCGCGCGCCGAACTGGCGGCGCGGGACGTGGACGTGATCCCGGCAAGCGCCGAGGTCCGGGTGAAGGTCAACACGCCGGAGGTGTTCCATCTGGTGATGGCCGCGGATCCGAATTCGGCCGTGTCGGACCAGCTGCTGGGCGACGTCGCCGGCGGCAGTTCGGCGAGCACCGTGGCCACCGCAGGCTCCGGCGGCACCGCCAGCACCACGCCGTCGTGCCTGGGCTGCGTCAGCAGCGTGTCCACCGCCGGCAGCGCCGGCAGCGCCGGTTGCGCCGATTCCTGATTTTTCGACAACCAGCGGAGAAAAACCATGTCCGATCTGAATCCAAACGCGACCGAGGGCGACTACCGCGGCAGCGATGCCGTCGGCAAAGTTCTGCTCAGTCACGAGTACCTGCAGGATTTCTCCAACCGCTATCACGCCGACGACGCGCTGCGCGCTCAGGTCGACGGCGGCGACCTGTCGCAGCTGGCCGGGGACCTCGGCTTGGACGATTACCCGGAGATCGAGTTCCGGGTGGCGGCGAGCACCGAGGACGTCTATTACATGCTGATGCCGCCGGATCCCTCCAACGCGCTGAGCGACGAAGCCCTGAAGCGGGTGTCGGCCGGAGGCTCCACGGCGTCCACCGCCGGTTCGCTCGGTTCGGCGGGCTCCATGATCACCTCCACCACGCCGTCGACGTTCTCCACGTACGCCTCGGCGGGCAGCGCCGGCACCGCGGCCTGAACCCGGCCGGCCGCGCTGGCGGCCGGTGTAATATTCGCTGAGCCGCGCCGGGGACTGGCCCGCGGCGCGGCTCCGCCGTGCCGGAGTCCCCGCTTCCGTCCGCCGCCGCGCCCCTGAGCGCCCGGATTCCGCCGGCCGCGGACGGCGCCCGTCTGGATATCGCGCTGGCGCGGCTGTTCGCGCCGCACTCCCGCTCCCGCCTGCAGGACTGGCTCCGCGCCGGGCGCGTGCTGGTCGAGGGCGAGCCGGCGCGGCCGCGCGACCCGGCGCGCGCCGGCGAGCGGGTCGAGGTCTGGCCGGAGGAGCGGGCCGCCGAGGCCGCCGCGGAGGACCTGCCGCTGGCGGTGGCGCACGCCGACGCCGACCTGATCGTGCTGGACAAGGCGGCGGGGCAGGTCATGCACCCGGCGCCCGGGCACGCTTCCGGCACGGTGCTGAACGCGCTGCTGTTCCATTTTCCCGCCACCGCCGCGCTGCCGCGTGCGGGCATCGTGCACCGGCTGGACCGCGACACCACCGGCCTGGTCGCGGTGGCGCACAGCCCGGCCGCCTGCGCCGCGCTGACGCGGGCGCTGCAGGCGCGCGCCCTCGGCCGCGAATACCTGGCCCTGGTGCGCGGCGCGCCGGTCGCCGGCGGCGCCATCGACGCGCCGATCGGCCGCGACCCGCGGAATCGCCAGCGCATGCGCGTGCGCGCCGGCGGCCGCGAGGCCGTCACCCACTACCGCGTCCGCCGCCGCTACGCGGGCTGCGCGCTGCTGTCGGTGCGGCTGGAGACCGGCCGCACGCACCAGATCCGGGTGCACCTGGCGCACGCCGGCTTCCCGGTGGTCGGCGACCCGGTCTACGGCGGCCGGCGGCGGCTGCCGGCGGGCCTGTCCGCGGCCGCGCGCGCGGCGGTGCAGGACTTCCGGCGCCAGGCGCTGCACGCCTGCGCGCTGCGCCTCGAGCATCCGGCGCGCGGCGGACGGCTGGAGTTCGAGGCGCCGCCGCCGGCGGATTTCCGGCGGCTGCTGGACATCCTGGATGCGGACGGATGCGCGGTCTCGAATTGATCCGGCCCGAGTGGCCGGCGCCGCCGTCGGTGCGGGCGGCGGCCACCACCCGGCGCGGCGGCGTCAGCCGGGCGCCGTGCGCGGCACTCAACCTCGGCCTGCGCGCCGGCGACGACCCGGCGGCGGTGGCCGAAAACCGCGCCCGCCTGGGGCGCGCGCTCGGCCTGCCGGCGGAGCCGCATTGGCTGGAGCAGCGCCACGGCGCGCGCGTGCTGCGGCTGGAAGAGGCCGCGCCCGGGGACCGCGCCGCGGACGGCGCGGCGACCGCGCGCCCGGGAACGGTGTGCGCGGTGCTGACGGCGGACTGCCTGCCGGTGCTGCTGTGCGACGACGCGGGCGGCTGGGCGGCGGCGGTGCATGTCGGCTGGCGGGGGCTGGCCGCGGACATCCTCGCGGCGGCGGTGGCCGCGTACCCGGGCGACCCGGAGCGGCTGATGGCTTGGCGGGGCCCGGCCATCGGCGCGGAGCATTACGAGGTCGGCGCGGACGTGCGCGCCGCCCTCGGCGGCGAACTGGCGGCGGCGGCGTGGCGGCCGCTCGGCGGCGGGCGCGGGCGGCTGGACCTGGCGGCGGGCGCGGCCTGGCGATTGGCGCGGCTCGGGGTGGCGCGCTGCCACGGCGGCGGACTCTGCACGTTCCGCGACGCGGAGCGGTTCTATTCGCACCGCCGGGACGGCGCGACCGGCCGCCAGGCGGCGCTGATCTGGCTCGACCCGGCGGCGTAACCCGCCGCCGCCGCATTGAAATTCGGGCTTTCCGCCCCCATGTCGGCGGCGGAGGAGACCGCGACCGGCCATGCGCATCGACAAGCTGACCCAGCCGTTCCAGACGGCGCTGGCGGAGGCGCAGTCGCTGGCCGTGGGCCGCGACTGCCCCGAGATCGAGCCCGCGCACCTGCTCGCCGCGATGCTGGCGGGCGAGGGCGCCGCGGCGCCGGCGCTGCTGCGCCAGGCGGGCGCCGACCTCGAGCGGCTGGACCGGGAGCTGCGCGCGCGCCTGGACGCGCTGCCGCGGCTGACCGGCGACAAGGGCGAGGCGCAGCCGTCGCGCGAGCTGCTGCGCCTGCTCAATCTGGCCGACCGCGAGGCGCGGCGGCGCAAGGACGAATACATCGCCTCGGAACTGTTCCTGCTGGCGGCGCTGGAGGGCGGCGGCGAGTTCGCGGCGCTGCTGCGCGGGTGCGGAGTCGACGCGGAGCGCCTGCGCCAAGCGGTCGAGGAGGCGCGCGGCGGCGACCCGGTGGACAGCCCCGAGGCCGAGGGCCGGCGCCGGGCGCTGGAGCGCTACGCCGACGACCTGACCGCGCGCGCCGAGCGCGGCGGCATCGATCCCGTGATCGGCCGCGACGAGGAGATCCGCCGCGCCATCCAGGTGCTGCAGCGGCGCACCAAGAACAACCCGGTGCTGATCGGCGAGGCCGGCGTCGGCAAGACCGCGGTGGTCGAGGGCCTGGCGCAGCGGATCGTCGACGGCGAGGTGCCGGACAGCCTGCGCGGGCGCCGCGTGCTGGCGCTGGACCTGGCGGCGCTGCTCGCCGGCGCCAAGTACCGCGGCGAGTTCGAGGAGCGCCTGAAGGCGGTGCTGAAGGAATTGGCCGGGCGCGGCGGCGACACCATCCTGTTCATCGACGAGCTGCACACCATGGTCGGCGCCGGGCGCGCCGAGGGCGCGATGGACGCCGGCAACATGCTGAAGCCGGCGCTGGCGCGCGGCGAGCTGCGCTGCATCGGCGCCACCACCCTGGACGAGTACCGCGAGCACCTGGAGAAGGACGCGGCGCTGGAGCGGCGCTTCCAGAAGATCCTCATCGACGAGCCGTCGGTGGCGGACACCGTGGCCATCCTGCGCGGCATCCAGGAGCGCTACGAGGCGCACCACGGCATCGAGATCACCGACCCCGCGCTGGTCGCCGCCGCCGCCCTGTCGGCGCGCTACCTCACCGACCGCCGGCTGCCGGACAAGGCGATCGACCTGATCGACGAGGCCGCCTCGCGCATCCGCATGGAGGTGGAATCGATGCCGGAGGAGCTCGACCGCGTCGACCGGCGCATCATCCAGCTCAAGATCGAGCGCCAGGCGCTCGGCAAGGACGAGGACGAGGCCTCGCGGGCGCGGCGCGCGGCGCTGGAGGAGGAGCTGGCGCAGCTGGAGCGCGAGTACGCCGGCCTGCGCGAGACCTGGACCGCGGAGAAAGCGGCGGTCGGCGGCACCGCCCAGCGCAAGCGCGAACTGGACCAGGCGCGCCAGGAGATGGAGCGCGCCCGCCGGCAGCACGACCTGGAGCGCGCCGCCGAGCTGCAGCACGGCGTCATCCCCGGGCTCGAGCGGCAGCTGGCCGCGGCGCGCGCGAGCGAGGGGCCGGGCGCGACCCTGTTCCGCAACACCGTGACCGACGCGGAGATCGCCGAGGTGGTGGCGCGCGCCACCGGCATCCCGGTGGCGCGGCTGCAGCAGGGCGAGCGCGCCCGGCTGCTCGGCATGGAAGAAGCGCTGCACCGGCGCGTGGTGGGCCAGGATCCGGCGGTGGCCGCGGTCAGCCACGCCATCCGCCGCGCCCGCTCCGGGCTGACCGACCCGCGCCGGCCGATCGGCTCGTTCCTGTTCCTGGGGCCGACCGGGGTCGGCAAGACCGAATTGTGCAAGGCGCTGGCCGAGTACCTGTTCGACACCGAGGACGCGCTGCTGCGGCTGGACATGTCGGAGTTCATGGAGCGGCACTCGACGGCGCGGCTGATCGGCGCGCCGCCCGGCTACGTGGGCTACGAGGAGGGCGGCCGGCTGACCGAGGCGGTGCGGCGGCGGCCGTACGCGGTGCTGCTGCTCGACGAGATCGAGAAGGCGCACCCGGACGTGTTCAACCTGCTGCTGCAGGTGCTGGACGACGGCCGCCTGACCGACGGCCACGGGCGCACCGTCAACTTCGCCAACACGGTGGTGGCGATGACCTCCAACCTCGCCGGCGAGACCATCCGCGAGCTGGACGGCGACGCCGCGCGCATCCGCGAGGCGGTGCAGGCGCAGCTGCAGGCGCGGTTCCGCCCGGAGTTCCTCAACCGCATCGACGAGACGCTGGTGTTCGAGGCGCTGGACCGCGGGCAGCTGCGGCGGATCCTCGACCTGCAGCTCGAGCGGCTGCGGGCGCGGCTGGCCGAGCGCGAGCTGCGGCTGGAGGTGAGCGAGGAGGCGGCCGACTTCCTCGCCGCGCGCGGCCACGACCCGGCCTACGGCGCGCGGCCGCTGCGGCGGGCGGTGCGGACGCTGCTGGAGAACCCGCTGGCGCAGGCGCTGCTCGAGGGCCGCTTCGAGGCGGGGCGGACGGTCCGCGCCGGCCTCGGCGACGGGGCGCTCAGCCTGGCGGCGGACTGAGCCGCGCCCGCAGGAAGTCCGGCATCGCCGCGGCCGGCACGAACTCCGGCTCGCCGCCGGCGCGGGCCTGGTACTCGAGCCGGCCGTCGGCCTCGAGCCGCCGCGCCCCGACCACCACCCGGTGCGGGACGCCGATCAGGTCGGCCTCCGCGAACATCACCCCGGGCCGCAGGTCGCGGTCGTCGAGCAGCGCCTCGACGCCGGCCTCCCGGCATTGCCGGTACAGGGTCTCGGCGGCCTCGCGCACCGCTTCGCTGCGCCCGGCGCCGATCGGCGCGATGAACACCGCGAACGGCGCCAGCGCCGCCGGCCAGCGGATGCCGCGCTCGTCGTGGTTCTGCTCGATGGCGGCGGCGACGATGCGGGTGACGCCGATGCCGTAGCAGCCCATCAGCACGGCGCGCGCGCGGCCGCCGGCGTCGAGCGCGCCGCAGTCCATGCTGCGGCTGTACTTGTCGCCGAGCTGGAAGATGTGGCCGACCTCGATGCCGCGCGCGCGGCGCACCCGGCCGCGGCCGTCCGGGCTGGGCTCGCCGGGCTCCAGGTTGCGCAGGTCCGCGACCCGCGCCGGCGCGGCCGCGTCGCGCCCCCAGTTGGCGCCGGCGTAGTGCGCGCCCTCCTCGTTGGCGCCGCAGGCGAAGTCGGCCAGCGCCGCCGCCGCCGCGTCGGCGTACACCGGCAGCGCCAGGCCGACCGGCCCGAGCGAGCCCACCGGACAGCCCAGCCGCGCCCGCACCTCGTCCGCCGCGGCCAGGCGCAGCGGCGCGCGCACGCCGTCGAGCCGGGCCGCCTTGGCGGCGTTCAGGCGGTGGTCGCCGCGCAGCGCCAGCGCCGCCAGCTCGCCGTCCCGCTCGCCGTGGACGATCAGGGTCTTGACGATGCGCGCGGCCGGCAGGCCGAGCCGCTCGGCGACCTCCTCGACGCTGCGCGCGCCGGGCGTGGCGACGCGGCGGAGCTCCTCGGCCGGGGCCGGGCGCGGCGGCGGCTCCGGCGCCGGCGCGTGCTCGACGTTGGCGGCGTAGCCGGATTCGTCGGAGTAGAGGATCTCGTCCTCGCCGGATTCCGCCAGCACGTGGAACTCGTGCGACAGCGCGCCGCCGATGGCGCCGGAATCGGCGCGCACGTAGCGGTAGCGCAGCTCCAGGCGGTCGAGGATGCGGCAGTAGGCCCGGCGCATCTCCTCGTAGGTGCGGTCGAGGCAGTCCTGGTCCAGGTGGAAGGAGTAGGCGTCCTTCATGACGAACTCGCGCGCCCGCATGACGCCGAAGCGCGGGCGGATCTCGTCGCGGAACTTGGTCTGGATCTGGTAGTAGTTGACCGGCAGCTGCCGGTAGCTCTTCAGCTGCCGCCGCACCAGGTCGGTGATCACCTCCTCGTGCGTCGGGCCGAAGCAGAACTCCCGCCCGTGCCGGTCCGCGAAGCGCAGCAGCTCGGGGCCGAACTGCTCCCAGCGCCCGGATTCCCGCCACAGCTCCGCCGGCTGCACCGCCGGCATCAGCAGCTCCAGCGCGCCGCTGCGGTCCATCTCCTCGCGCACCACTTCCGCCACCCGCCGCGCCACCCGCAGGCCGAGCGGCAGCCAGCTGTACAGGCCCGAGGCCAGGCCTTGGATCAGCCCGGCGCGCAGCATCAGGCGGTGGCTGGCGAGCTCGGCGTCGGCGGGCGTCTCCTTGAGCGTCGCCAGGGGATAGCGGGACAGGCGCATGGATCTCGGAGGCGCGGGCGCGGCCCGGCGCGGGGATATTAACACGCGGCGGGGGGCGGCCGCTGTATACTGCCCCGGGCAACCTCCACGCCGCCATGTCCGACCGGCGCCTCAAGGCTTTCTACACCGTCGCCCGGCTGTCCAGCTTCACCAAGGCGGCGAAGTTCCTGCACCTGACCCAGCCGGCGGTCACGTTCCAGGTGCGCCAGCTCGAGGACAGTTACAAGACGCGCCTGTTCGACCGCACCCACAACCGGGTGGCGCTGACCGAGGCCGGCCGCCAGGCCTACGACTACGCGCGCCGCATCTTCGAGCTGTACGCCGAGCTCGAGGCGGAGATGAACCGCATCGCCGGCGACCTGACCGGGCCGGTGACGGTCGCCGCGAGCAACACCATCGCGGTGTACATGCTGCCGCGCATGCTGCGCGAATTCCGCGGCCGGCACCCGGAGATGGCGCTGCGCCTCAAGGTCTCCAACACCGAGGGCGTGGCGGCGATGGTGAACGACGGCGACGCCGACCTGGGCGTGGTCGAGGGGCCGCTCGCCGACCGCGCCCTGCGGGTGGAGGAGTGCAAGCTGGACGAGCTGGTGGCGATCGCGCCGCCGCGGCATCCGCTGCTGGCGGGGTCGCCGGTGCGCGCCGCGCAGGTGCTGCGCCACCCGTTCATCATGCGCGAGGAGGGCTCCGGCACCCGCGAGGTGATCCTGCGCTACCTGCGGAAGCAGAATATCGGCGAGGAGCGCGTCGACGCGGTCATGGAGCTGGGCGGGCTGGAGGCGATCAAGGCGGCGGTGGAATCCGGCCTCGGCGTGTCGATCCTGTCGCGCGAGACCATCCACAAGGAGCTGGAGCTCGGCACCCTCGGCTGCGCCTCGCTGGCGCCGGCGCTGACCCGCCGGCTGTCGCTGGTGTGCGTGCGCCGCCCGCACCTGCCGCCGCCGGTGCGGGCGCTGATGGACTTCGCGCTCGACTTCTACGCCGCCGCGCCGGAGCAGGCCGCGTGATCGAGCTCTTCCGCGCCTGGTACCAGCGCCACTTCCGCGACCCGCAGGCGGTGGTGCTGCTGCTGCTGCTGGGCCTGGGGCTGGTCCTGGTGCTGCTGGCGGGTGGCATCCTGGCGCCGCTGCTGGTGAGCGTGCTGCTGGCCTACGTGCTGGACGGCCTGGTGCGCCTGCTGGCGCGGCGCCTGCCGCGCGCCCTGGCGTTCCTGCTGGTGTACGCGCTGTTCGTCGCCGGCCTGGTGCTGCTGCTGTTCGGGCTCGCGCCGCTGCTGTCGCAGCAGCTGGCGGAGCTGGCGGCGCGGCTGCCGGGCATGGCGGCCGCCGGGCAGCGCTGGCTGGAGGCGCTGCCGCAGCAGCATCCGGACCTGATCAGCGTGGCCCAGGTCGAGCAGCTGCTGGCGCGGCTGCAGGGCGAGGCGCTGGCCTTCGCGCAGAACCTGATCCGCTTCTCGCTCGGCACCGTGATCGACCTGCTGACGCTGGTGGTGTACGTGGTGCTGGTGCCGATCCTGGTGTTCTTCCTGCTCAAGGACAAGGAGCGCATCCTGGCCTGGGCCCAGGCCTACCTGCCGGCGCGGCAGTCCTACAGCACCGCGGTGTGGCGCGAGATGAACCTGAAGGTGACCCTGTACCTGCAGGGCAAGCTGCTGGAGGTGCTGGTGGTGTGGGCGGCGGCGTTCCTCGTGTTCGTGCTGTTCGGCCTGCAGTACGCGCTGCTGCTGTCCTTCCTGGTCGGGCTGTCGGTGATCATCCCGTACGTGGGCGCGGTGGCGGTGACCGTGCCGGTGGCGCTGGTGGCGCTGTTCCAGTGGGGGCTGGGCCCGGAGTTCGCCTGGCTGCTGGCGGCCTATCTGGCGGTGCAGTTCCTCGACGGCAACCTGCTGGTGCCGCTGCTGTTCTCGGAGGTGGTCAAGCTGCACCCGGCCGCCATCCTCGCGGCGATCCTGGTGTTCGGCGGGCTGTGGGGCGTGTGGGGCGTGCTGTTCGCGATCCCGCTGGCGTCCCTGATCGAGGTGATCCTGCGCAGCTGGCCGCGGGCGGAGCCGGGCTAGCCGCGCGCCAGCTCGGCCAGCGCGCCCAGCACCTCTTCGGCGTGGCCGGGCACCCGCACCTTGCGCCAGACGCGGCGCACCACGCCGTCGCCGTCGAGCAGGAACGTGCTGCGCTCGATGCCGCGCACCTGCCGCCCGTACATGTTCTTGCGCTTCATCACGCCGTACGGCCCGCAGGCGTCCTCCCCGGGGTCCGCCAGCAGCTCGAACGGCAGCTCGTGCTTGGCGCGGAAGTTCTCGTGCGTGCGCGCCGTGTCGCGCGAGATGCCGAACACCCGCGCCTTGCGCCGCCGGAAGCGCGCGTGCAGGTCGCGGAAGTCCTGCGCCTCGGTGGTGCAGCCGGGGGTGTGGTCCTTGGGGTAGAAGTACAGCACCACCGGCGCGCCGCGCAGGCCGGACAGGCGCACCGCGTCGCCGCGGGAGTTCTCCAGCTCGAAATCGGGGGCGGGGTCGCCCTCGCGGACGGGGGTGGCGCTCATGCGGGCGCGGGCGCGGCTGCGGGGCGGGCAGGATAGCACAGCGGCGCCGTGCTACGATTCCGCCGGCCCGCCGGCAGGCCGGCGCGGCGCGAGACCATCCTGAACTGCGGACCGACCGGGGAGCGAGGCGTGCGGACGACGGCGACCGGCGGCGCGCCGGCATGACGCTCGGCGGCAGCATGGTGGCGCTGGCCACGCCCATGGACGCGGCGGGCGCGGTCGACTACGCGGCCCTCGACCGGCTGGTCGACTTCCACCTGGAGCAGGGCAGCGACGCGCTGGTGCCGGTCGGCACCACCGGCGAATCGGCGACCCTCGACGTCGCCGAGCACCAGGCGGTCATCCGCCGGGTGGTGGCGCGGGCCGCGGGCCGGGCGCCGGTGGTCGCCGGCACCGGCGCCAACGCCACCGCCGAGGCGATCGAGCTGACCCGCGCCGCCCAGGCGGCGGGCGCCGACGCCTGCCTGCTGGTGACCCCGTACTACAACAAGCCGACCCAGCAGGGCCTGTACGAGCACTACCGCGCGATCGCCGCCGCGGCGCCGATTCCGCAGATTCTCTACAATGTGCCGAGCCGCACCGCCTGCGACCTGCTGCCCGAGACCGCGGCGCGGATCGCGGCCGAGTGCGAACCCGTCATCGGCATCAAGGAGGCGCTGGGTGACCAGGAACGGATCCGGGAACTGCGCGCGCGCTGCGGCGCGGACTTCCTGCTCATCAGCGGCGACGACGCCACCGCCCGCGAGACCCTGCTGCTGGGCGGCGCTGGCGTGATCACGGTGACCGGCAACGTGGCGCCGAAGCTGATGCGCGAGATGTGCGCCGCGGCGCGCGCCGGCGACCGCGCGCGGGCCGCGGCCCTGGACGCCAAGCTGGCGCCGCTGCACCGCGACCTGTTCGTCGAATCGAGCCCGATCCCGGTGAAGTGGTGCCTGCGGGAGCTGGGCCTGATCGGCCCCGGCATCCGGCTGCCGCTGACGCCGCTGTCGGCCGCGCACCACGAGCGGCTGCGCGCGGCGATGCGGGCGGCGGAGGTCCTCTGATGCGGCGCTTGGGCGCGGCCGGCCTCGCGGCGCTGCTGCTCGCCGGCTGCGGCGAC
This sequence comes from uncultured candidatus Poriferisulfidus sp., assembly GCA_965242985.1. Lineage (GTDB taxonomy): Bacteria > Pseudomonadota > Gammaproteobacteria > Poriferisulfidales > Poriferisulfidaceae > Poriferisulfidus. Next base: position 953,360 of record OZ251520.1, read on the forward strand.
GAGCCGCTGACCGTGGAGGAGCTGATCCAGGACGCGGCCGACGCGATCGACACCGCCTGGTTCGAGGACGAGGAGCAGTACGGCGCGAGCTACTCGGTCGAGTCGCTGAAGGTGCCGCCGGACCTGAGCGCGCCGGACCTCAGCGGGCAGCTGGCCGTGCCGGGCCTCGAGGGCGTCAGCGCGCAGCGCTCGGCGCGCGGGCGCGCGGCGCCGGTGCTGCCGAGCTTCCTGGAGATGAAGCTGCGCCGCGAGGGCACGGTGCGCTGGCTGGAGGTGGGCGCCGACCCGGTCGCGCTGTGGCCGCACCTGCGGAAGTTCTGGCTCGAGCAGGGCTACGAGCTGGTGGCCGAGCGGCCGATCCAGGGGCTGCTCGAGACCGGCTGGCGCGAGCACCTGAACGACCTGCGCCCGGCCGGCGCCGCCGACGACGGGGCCACCGGCTACTACGCCGCCACGCGCGAGAAGTTCCGGCTGCGCGTGGAGCGCGAGCCGAGCGCCTACGTCAACATCTACGTCGCCCGCTACGGGCTGGAGGTCGCCGGCATCGACGCCAAGCGCAACGTCGTCTGGCGCGCCGGGGCCGCCGACCCGGAGCGGGAGGTCGAGATGTTGTCGCGGCTGATGGAGCACCTGGGCGGCGCGCGGCTGGAGGGCGTGGCGACGCTGGAGGAGGAGGAGATCGCGGGCTCGGTCGGCCTCGACCTGCAGTACGTCGACGGCACGCCGGTGCTGATGGTGCAGGACGGCTTCAGCAGCGTCTGGCGGCAGGTCGGCGTGGCGCTGGACCGCTCCGGGCTGTTCGTGCTGCGGCAGGACCGCGGCGCGGGCACCTACGTGGTGCGCTACCGCGGGCCCGCGGCCGCCGGCGCCGAGGACGGCCTGCTGCTGGAGGTGCACCTGCTCGGGCGCAGCGCGGAGCTGACCCTGGTGACCGCGCACTACCACGATTCCGAGCAGCCGCTGACGCGCGCGCTGACGCGCGAGGTGCTGCAGCACGTGGTCGCGGCGTACGCGCTGCTGCCGCGCTACCGCGAGAAGGAAGAGGCGGACGCCGCGCCCGGCGGCTGAGCGCCGCCGGGGCTCAGTCCCCGGGCTTGTCCTGGGTCATGGTCGCGGACTGCATCCGCGACATGGCGAGGTAGGTGATGTTGTCGCGCCGCGCCGCGACCTCCCGGGTCTTGTCTTTCTCGATGCAGGCGTAGGCCGAGTGGTTGTGGATCGACTCGAAGTTCTCCGATTCGATCCGGTAGGCGCGGATCCGGTCGTCGCGGTTGAGCTGCACGGCGATGTCGCGCACCATGTCCTCGACGAATTTCGGGTTGTCGTAGGCGCGCTCGGTGACGTGCTTCTCGTCCGGGCGCTTGAGCAGCCCGTACAGCTCGCAGGAGGCCTGCGCCTCGACGGTCTCGATCAGCTCCTCCAGCCAGAGCGGGCGGTTCAGGGAGACCCCGACCGTGATGTGCGAGCGCTGGTTGTGCGCGCCGTAGTCCGAGATGCTCTTGGAGCAGGGGCACAGGCTGGTGACCGGGATGACCACGGCGGCGCGCAGGCGCGCCGCGCCGCGGTTCCAGCGCCCGGCCAGGCGCACCTGGTAGTCGAGGTAGCTCTGCACGCCGGAGACCGGCGCGGCCTTGCGCACGAAGAACGGGAAGCCCATCTCGATGCGGCCCTCGTCGGCGCCCAGGCTGCGGGTCATCTCCTGCAGCAGCGCGGAGAAGTTGCTGAGCGTCAGCACCTGCTTCTGGCCGTCCAGCACGTGCACGAAGCGCGACATGTGCGTGCCCTTGACGTCCGGCGGCAGGTTCACGGTCATGGTCAGCTTCGCCACCGTCGACTGGGGCGCGCCGCCGCGGTCCGCGAAGCGGATCGGGTGCAGGATGTCCTTGATGCCGACCTGGTTGATCGGAATCGCGCGCGTGTCGGCGCGGCTCTGCTCGTCGTGCAGGGCGTCGGGCGGCGGCAGGGGGTCGGGCTGGGCCATTGGAAAGTCTCCGGGAATGGCGGCTCCTATTCTACTCCATCATCCGCCGCGCCGCCGCGGCCGGGGCGGGGCGTTCTTTTCCGCGCCCACGCTCACTCGCACACCACCCCGTCGCCGTCGCCGTCGCGCATGTGCGCGTAGGCGGGATGGCCGCGCGCGACCGGGGCGATGCCGTGGCGGCGGGCCTCCCGGCAGCTGATGCGGCCGTTGCGGTTGTCGTCGTAGGCGCGCAGGGCCGGGCTGTCGGCGTCGGCCGCGGGGTAGGCGGTGGCCGGCGCGGCCGGTTCGCACTCGACCGCCTCCAGCGCCGTCGATTCGCAGCCGGCGAGCACCCGCTCCAGAGCGGCGGCCTCGCGGCGGTCGATGGTCAGGCCGTACTTGCGGCGCACCTGCAGCACCCGGTCGGCGAACCAGCAGCGGTTGCGGTCCGGCAGCCACTCGGCGGCGTCCTTGGCCTTCTTCAGCTGGCGGTTGACCCGGGGCGAGGCCAGGGTCAGGTTGTCGAGGTCGCGGGCGAAGCGCCGCCGGGTCTCCTTGCCGGCGCGGCACAGGCCGCTGTCGTGCGCCTCGGCGGCGGCGACGATGTGCTCGATGTCGGTCTCCCGCGTGGAGCCGAAGCAGCGGTTGGTGTAGGGGCCGTAGATCCGGCCGAGCCGGCGCACGATGTCCCGCTCCACCGACTGCGGGTAGCGGTAGTCGCGCTTGCGGTCGTAGCGGCTGCACCGCTCCTCGGGAGCGACCGTCAGGCCGCGCCAGGTCTCCGCCGCGGCCGCGGGCGCCGCGGCCAGCGCGGCCGCGAGCGGGAGGCTCAGGAATCGCCGCACGGCCGGCTCTCGACCAGTTGCGCGACCACCGACGGGTCCGCCAGCGTGGTGGTGTCGCCGAGGTCGCCGTGCTCGCCGGCGGCGATCCGGCGCAGGATGCGGCGCATGATCTTGCCCGAGCGCGTCTTCGGCAGGCCCGGCGCCCACTGCAGGCGCCCGGGCGCGGCGATGGGGCCGATCTTCCCGCGCACCCAGCGCACCAGTTCGGCGCGCAGCTCCTCGCCGGGCTCGGCGCCGGCGATCAGCGTCACGAAGGCGTGGACGCCCTGGCCCTTGATCTCGTGCGGGTAGCCGACCACCGCCGCCTCGGCGACTTGCGCGTGCGCCACCAGCGCGCTCTCGATCTCGGCGGTGCCGAGGCGGTGGCCGGCGACGTTGATGACGTCGTCGACCCGGCCGGTGATCCAGTAGTAGCCGTCTTCGTCGCGGCGGCAGCCGTCGCCGCTGAAGTAGTAGCCGTCGCAGGCCGCGAAGTAGGTCTCGACGAAGCGCGCGTGGTCGCGGAACACGGTGCGCATCTGCCCGGGCCAGGAATCGGCCAGGCACAGGCGGCCTTCGCCGGGGCCCTCGATGGTCCGCCCGTCGCCGTCGATCAGCGCCGGGCGCACGCCGAAGAACGGGCGCGTGGCGGAGCCGGGCTTGAGCGGCGTGGCGCCCGGCAGCGGGGCGATCAGGATGCCGCCGGTCTCGGTCTGCCACCAGGTGTCGATCACCGGGCAGCGGCCGCCGCCGACCACCTGGTGGTACCAGCGCCAGGCCTCGGGGTTGATCGGCTCGCCGACGGTGGCGAGCAGGCGCAGCGAAGAGCGGTCGGTCGCCCGCACCGGCGCGTCGCCCTCGCGCATCAGGGCGCGGAGCACGGTCGGCGCGGTGTAGAAGATGCGGACCCGGTGGCGGTCGCAGATCTCCCAGCAGCGCGACGCGGTCGGGTGGCCGGGCAGGCCCTCGTACAGCAGCGTGGTGGCGCCGTTGGCGAGCGGGCCGTACAGCACGTAGCTGTGGCCGGTGATCCAGCCGACGTCGGCGGTGCACCAGTACACCTCGCCGGCGCGGCAGTCGAGCACGCAGCGGTGGGTCAGGGCGGCGTACGCCAGGTAGCCGCCGGTGGTGTGCACCACGCCCTTGGGCTTGCCGGTCGAGCCCGAGGTGTACAGGATGAACAGCGGGTCCTCGGCGCCCATCGGCTCCGGCGGGCAGTCCGCGTCCGCCGCCGCCATCGCCTCGTGCCACCAGACGTCGCGCCCGTCCTTCCAGGCGACCTCCGCGCCGGTGCGGCGCGCGACGATGCAGGCCGCGACCTGCGGGCAGTCCTCGAGCGCCCGGTCGACGTTGGCCTTGAGCGGGATCGCCCGGCCGCCGCGCAGGCCCTCGTCGGCGGTGACCACCAGGCGCGAATCGCAGTCTTGGATGCGCCCGGCGATGGACTCCGGCGAGAAGCCGCCGAACACCACCGAATGCACCGCGCCGATGCGGGCGCAGGCCAGCACCGCGACCGCGATCTCGGGGATCATGGGCAGGTAGATGGTGACGCGGTCGCCTTTCTCCACGCCCTGGGCCTTGAGGACGTTGGCGAAGCGGCACACCTCGCGGTGCAGTTCGGCGTAGGTCAGGGCCTGCTGGTCGGCGGGGTCGTCGCCCTCCCACAGGATCGCGGTCTGTTCGGCGCGCTCGGGCAGGTGGCGGTCGAGGCAGTTGGCGCAGGCGTTCAGGACGCCGTCGGCGAACCAGCGGATGTGCACGTCGTCGCGCGCGAAACTGACGTCGCGCACCTCGGTGAACGGCTTGATCCAGTCGAGGATCTGCGCCTGTTCGGCCCAGAAGCCTTCCGGATCCTCGAGCGAGCGCCGGTACAGCTCCTCGTAGCGCGCGGCGTCGATGTGCGCCTCCCGGGCGACGGCATCGGGCACAGGGAAGATTTCGTCGGGCATGGAATGGGTGGAGGAGTGGGGTGGGGCGCTTGGGTGGCGGTCGTTATAGCATGTGAAAATTATCAAGCGATAAGGCTTGCTAGAGCGAAAGGGTTTGCTGCAGTTTGTTGGCTTTCATCCATTTCTCGAATACGCAATCGTTATGGTATCCAAGGTACTCTTTATGTTCCGGAAGTGTTTTCCGCAAGGCCATGTCCTCACGGATATTGAGGATTTTTCGATCCCGTTCGCTGAGCACGCCTGAAATCTCTATATGGCCGCCATCGTGTCGGAATGTGATAAATCCGCAATCGAACAGGCAGTCCAAGCTGGGATTTAAAATCAACCCGTTGTGTTGATGCAGACGATCCTTGTCGGAACTGTGCTGCCACGGTTTGATGTGGGAAGCCCGCAGCAACCTTTCTTTTTGCAGCGACGTAACCGAACAGGATTGATCCCATAACCGCAATAGCTGGCGTCGCCACTTGTGCTGCCCAACGCGTTCTGTACGGAGAGCCAATCGGTCTGTTGGGCCGGTGCCGGCAATAGAAAGCGACTCCATTTCGTTTGCACGATTTTCAATTTGTGGGGATAGCGCCTCGATCTCGAAAGCGAAGTGGCTTGGCGTTTCGGTATTAATCTCGTAATTCAGCAGACAAATGCGTCCGAAATAAATAAATTCCTGATGATGCTTGCTGCGAAAAAACAGAAAGATCTGTTCGCCGGTTTCCCGAGTATTTACGATTCGCTGATCGGTTCTATGTTTTCTTTCGCCTTCCCAGAGCAGGACATTGTCGTAAATGCTGTCGTTGTACTGGGTCAGGGTTCTTTGCTTTTCCCGGGTTACGAATAGCCAGATCTTCCTGGTGCCTTGTGGGGTCACTACACCGCGCTCGATGGCTGCTTCGCCGCGATAACCCCAACGCGCAGCGATCTGCTTGCGCGTGTAATTTTCCCAAAGATCGAAATCCGCCATTGGCGCAGGTCGCAATCTGTGCGTTGAACATGCGCCAGGATACTATTTTTTCGGCGGAACTCAAATGTAACTCGTTCAGCGTCAGTCCAGGGCTGTTGCTTTCCAATTCTCGAACAGATTATGCTGATGGTATTCAAGATATTTACAGGCTTTGATCGGCACTTTACGCAGTTTCATATTGGGGCGTACACCGAGGAGTTGTTGTTGCCGCGGCTTCAATTCGCGCGAAATGATAATTTTGCCGCCTTTTCCCTCAAAGGTGATAACACCGGAATCGAATAGTCTCTCTAGGTTGGGTGCTAGAAGTAAGCCGTTATAGGGATCCAGACGTTCTGTATTACTGCAGTCTCGCCATGGTTTGATATGAGAAGCCCAAAGATTTAACCGATCCGAGTTTTTTAGACCTGTGACTGAACACTCTCCTCCCCATAATTCCAGTACACGTTTGCGAAAGCGCCCTTGTCCAACGCGCACTGTACCTTGAGCATCACGTTGAGTACATGAGGGGCTGGAATCGGGCGTGGTAGATTCCAGAGCCCTTTCTTCTAGACCGGATTCTTCGACCCTGAAAGTGAAATAGCTTGGTTCCTTTCCTACGTTGAGCTCACAATCCACCAAATTGATGGGCCCATAGTAAGTGAATTTTTGAGGACGCTTATGACGGCAAAATAAAAATATTTTCTTCCTTTGCTTGTTTGCGTTGACAATCCTTTGGTCGGTGCTATGGCTAGCTTGCCCTACCCAAGACAGCAGAGAGTTACCGAGTTTGTTTTTACGTTCTGTGTTGGGTATCTTCTTGGTCAGAGTTACCAGTAGCAACATTCCATCGCTGCGGTTCACCGGTTTCTGGAGTGCGCGCGGGTCTTCATACTCTAGGCAATCAGAAATCTCTTTGGAGGGATACTCCTCTCTCGGTTCAAAATTTCTCAGTAAATCTTTCAGCAGTTTAGATTGTTTCATTAGGAGTTTCCTAGCGGTGGAGTGAAAGTTGGGCGCACGAGTGTATCACTTCGGTTAACTTCCCGCCAGCGGCGCGAACACCGCGGCGAAGAACGGCGCCCAGGCCGCGACCAGGATCGCCGCCGCCAGCAACTCCGCCGCCAGCACCCGCTTCCAGCGGCCGCGCTGCGCGGCCTCGGCGTCGGCCAGCCGCACCGCCGACATCAGCACCTCGAACAGCAGCACGAACAGAACCAGCGGCGCCGCCGCCGGCAGCACCACGGTCTCGATCAGGGCCCGGCCGGCGAGAGCCGGCGGCGCGTCGGGGGCGGTCGCCGCGAGCGCCAGCAGCAGCGCCAGCGCCAGCAGCGCCAGCCGCAGGAGGCCGAGTTCGCGCGCGCGCGCCGCGAGGCCGGTCACGCGTTCGCGCCCTGGTAGTAGTCCATCAGGATCTGCGCGATCTCGGGCCGCGCGAACTCCTCGGGCAGGGGCTCGCCGCTGGACAGCATCTCGCGCACGCGGGTGCCGGACAGCAGCACGAAGTCCTCCTTGGCGTGGCCCGGCGCGTCGCGCATCATCACCACCTTGTCCAGCTTCTTCGAGTAGGCGGTGTGGTCGGCGCGGAAGATCTCGATCTCCAGCGCGCCGGGCGGCACTTCGTCGTCGAACACGGTCTGCGCGTCGAAGGCGCCGTAGTAGTCGCCGACGCCGGCGTGGTCGCGGCCGACGATCAGGTGGGTGCAGCCGGCGTTCTGGCGGAAGATGGCGTGCAGCACCGCCTCGCGCGGGCCGGCGTACAGCATGTCGAAGCCGTAGCCGGTGATCATCACCGTGTTCGGCGGGAAGTACAGCTCCACCATCTTGCGGATGGCGGCGTCGCGCACCGCCGCCGGGATGTCGCCGGGCTTGAGGCGGCCGAGCAGCATGTGGATCAGGACGCCGTCGGCGCCGACCGACTCCTGCGCGATCTTGCACAGCTCCTCGTGCGCGCGGTGCATCGGGTTGCGGGTCTGGAAGCCGACCACCCGGCCCCAGCCGCGCTCGGCGATCTCGCCGCGGATCTGCACCGCGGTGCGGAACGTGTCGGGGAACTCTTCCGGGAAGTAGCTGTAGTCCAGCGCCTCGATCGGCCCCGCCACCAGCGTGCGGCCGTTGTCCAGGAACGTGCGCACGCCGGGGTGCTCGGGATCGGCGGTGCGGTAGACCTGCTCGGTCAGGCGCGTGAAGTCCGCCGCCGACAGCGTGTCGACGCGCTCCACCTGCTGCACCGCGAGCACCGGCGCGCCGTCGCGCAGCGGGTCGCGCAGGGCGATGCGGCCGGCGCCGGCGACCGCGCCGGGATCGGTCGTCTGGTTGAGGATGGGCACCGGCCAGAACAGGCTGTCGGCGGTGCGCATCTCGGCGCCGACCCGCAGCGCGTCGGCCGCGTCCATGTAGCCCGCCAGCGGCGTGAAGTAGCCGCCCGCCAGCATCGCGGCGTTGGCCGCCGCGGCGGAGTTCAGGGTCAGGCTGGGCAGGGTTTCGGCTTCGGCGCGCAGCGCGGCCCGGCGCTCCGGGTCGGCCGCGGCCAGCGGGCGCAGCCGGTCGGATGCGTACGGGGTGATCATGGAGCCTCTGTGCGGGGGCAAGGATTTCATGGTAGCAGAAACGGAACCGCAGGCCGGGCGCGTTTTCCGGGCCTGCGGCGGGAATGGGGCACGGCGCCCGTGACAATTTTCCGCCGCGCCGCGCGCCATTGCGCGCGCCAATGGCGCCGGAAAAGGGTAAGCAATATCTACATAAACTATTGATTTATTTCATATTTATTCCTGAATTTCATGCTATAACCCCGCGCCATGAACGAGCGCGGCAGCAACCCGGAACCCCGCCGCCCCAAGCGCGGGCCGTCCGCCCGGCAGTGGCTCGCCGGCGCGGTGGCCGCCGTGTTTTCGCTCGGCGCCCTGTCGCATGCGCTGTCGAACGAGGCGCCGGGCGCGGCGGAGCCGCCGGCGGAAAGCGCCCCGTACCTCGAGGAGCCCGCGCCCGCGGCCGCGCGGGAGACGGCGCAGGAGCGGCGGGCCGCGGCGGCGCTGGCGGACCTGGAGCGCCGCCTGAACCTCTGGGAGCGCGACGCCCGGGACTGGCGCGCGCAGCAGCGGGCGGCCCGGGAGGCGGAGCGCGCGGCGCGCGCGGAGCTGGACGGTTTGTTGCGCCGGCAGGAACCGCGGCTGGCGGATCTGGAGCGCCGCATGCAGGAACTGGCGCGGGGGCAGGCGCAATTGCTGGCGCTGGCGCGCGCCGGCGCCGCGGCCGCGGCGGGGGACGGCGTGCCGTTCGTGTTCCGCGGCACGGAAGTCTGGAACGGGCAGGTCTATGCGCTGCTCGAGCACGAAGGCCGCATCCTGTCCGCGCGCCGGGGCGAGGAGCGCCTCGGCTGGCGCGTGCGCGCGATCGACCGCGAGGGGCGCAGCCTGCGGATCAGCGACGGGCGCGCGGAACGCACGCTGGAGGAGCGGTGAGCGGGCCGGGCGCGGGCGCCGCCGCGTGGCCGACGGCCGCGGTGCTGGCCGCGGCGCTCGCGGCCGCGGCGCTGTTCGAGGCGCGGGCCGCGCGCGCGGACCTCGGCGCGGAGCCGGCGAGCCGCCTGGAGCTGTCGCGCGAGCTCGGGCTGGACGAGACCGAGTGGGGCCGGTACCAGACGCGCCGCGCGGGCCTCGGCGCGCCGCTGGCCGCGCTGACCCCCTACGAGGTGCTGGGCATGTACGCGGAGACGCCGGAGCAGCGGCGCCGCTACGCCGCGGCGAACGCGCGCTTCATGCTGGACTTCCACCGCCGCGCCACGGAATTCGAGGAACTGTACCGGGCCGAGCTGGTCCGGCTGGCGGCTCCCGGCGACGCCTCCGAGGCGCCGGGAGCGCGGCCATGACGCCGGATCTGTCCGGGCACTTCCCGCACGGAGCGGGGAGCGCGGGCCGCCCAGTCTCAGGGCGGCCCGGCCGGGGCCGGAGGGAGGCGCGCCGTGCGCGCCGCGCAACACGGCGCGCGGCGGCCGCCGCGCTGCTGCTGACGACCGGGTGCAAAGGGATTTCCGTGTTCCCTGACAATCCTTTGTCGGAGCCCCGGCCGGCGACGAACGCAGCGGCGCGGGCCGCCGTTCCGGTTGCCTCTCCGGCCTACGCGCCGGGCTATCTGACGCGCCCGGACTCGGGGGAGCGGCGGATCCTGCGGCAGCTGCTGCACGAGCTGCGGCTGTCCCGCAACCTGATCGACGACGCCTACGCGCACCGCGACGAGCAGGCGCGGGTGCGCGTCGACTACGCCCGCCTGGCGGCCGACTTCAACTCGGTGCTGGCCGGCATCCAGCAGACGCTGGCGGCCACCGAGACGTCGCCGCGCGGGCCGCGGCAGGTGCGGGGAGAGTACCGGCTCTATGAGTGACTCCCTGCGCCGGCAGTTCGAGCTGACCTCGGGGCTGCCCGGGGAGCTGCTCGCGGAGCTGATCGCCGCCGCCTGCGTGGTGATGATCACCGCCTGGATCTGCTGGGTCGCGCTGGCGAGCCTGGGCCAGCTGCGCGAGCGGACCGCCGGCGTCGCCGACGTGGTCAGCCGGATGCTCTGGAGCGGGCTCCTGTTCTGCCTCACCGTGGCCGCGGTCGCGTTCGCGGAGTAGGGGGCGGAGATGCGCGCGCGCACCGTCCTGCTCCGGCTGCTGCCGCTGCTCGGCTTGGCGCTGCTGCCGCCCGCGGCCTTCGCGGTCAACACCCTCGACCTGCCGGTGTTCGACGGCGTCGCCGCCGACGCGAGCGATCCGTTCGCGTTCATCAAGACCGTCGTCATCAGCGGCATGGGGCTGATGATCGGCTTCCTCGTCGTCGGCGCGTTCCTGGGCTACGGCGGCGGGCTGATCGCCAAGCTCAACCAGGCGCGGCAGAAAGGCGACTGGGGCAGCCTCGGGGTGTATCTCGGCAGCGGGCTGCTGGTCGTCATCATCATCGCCCTCATGGGCTACATGGGCGGACAGGTCCTGTCCGACTTCGAATGACGCGGCCGGCCTGCGCCCTCGGCTTCGAGCCGCCCATGTTCCGCGGCCTCGGCGGCACCGAGCTGACCGCGGTGATCGCGCTGTCGCTCGGCCCCGGGCTCGCCGGGTCGGCGGCGGTGTGCCTGTGGGCCGGCTCGCTGCTGTGGGCGCCGCCGGTGCTGGTGCTGAGCGCGTTCGGCTCGGTGCTGTGCGGCGGCACGATTCTGCGCCGGCTGAAGCGCAACCGCTCGCCCAACTGGTATCTGCAGCGCGCCGCCCGGCGGCTGGGCCCGCGGGCGGGGCTGGTCTGGCGCGACGGCCCCTGGCGGACGGAGCGCTGACGTGGGCCGCTTCCGCGACGAGGAGGTCAACCGCCGGCGGCACCTGCGCGCCCTGCGGGTCGGGCTGGTGCTGCTCGGGCTGTCGCAGCTCGTGGCGTACGCCGGCTGGTGGCACGCCTCCGGCACCCAGCGCTTGAGCCTGCCGCCGCAATTGCGCTACGGCGCGACGCTGCAGAGCGGGGAAATCCAGCCTTGGGAGGTGTATGCGTTCGCCGGCTACATCCATCAGCAGCTCAACCACTGGGCCGAGGACGGCGCGCGGGACAACCAGCGCAACATCCGCCGCCTGTCGGCGTTCCTGAGCCGCGGCTACCGGCGCTGGCTGCTGCGCGAGCACGAGCGCTACGAGGCGCAGTTCCGCGGCCGCCAGCGCGGCGTCAGCTACGTGCCCGGCAGCTACGGCAACGCCTCGGTGCGGGCCGCGGGGCCGGACGCCTGGCGGGTGGTGCTGGACGTGCGGCTGCGCGACTATCTCGAGGAGCAGCTCTACAAGGACATCGACGTCCGCTATTTCCTGGAGGTGGTGGCGCTCGATGTCGATCCCGAGACCAACGAATGGGGCCTGGCGCTGAACCGGCAGTACCGGCTGCCGGAGCGCCTGCGCTCGCACCTGGCGGGGCCGGCGTGAGGGCCGCAGCCGCGCTGCTGGCGCTGCTGGCCGTCCCGGCCGCGGCCGCCGAGGTCCGGGTGTACGACGGCGCGCCGCTGGCGCTGGCGCTGCCGGTGGGGCAGGAGCGGCGGCTCGAGATCGACGGCGCGCGGGAGGTCCGGGTCGGCCTGCCCGCGGCGCTGCGCGGGCAGCTGGACGTGGAGAGCGCCGGCGCGCACGTGTGGTTCCGCGCCCGGCGCGCGCTGCCGCCGACCCGCTTGTATCTGGCGAGCGGCGCGCGGCTGTTCGCGCTGGAGGTGCGCGCCGCCGAGGGCGCGCCCGCCGGGCCGCTGCGCATCCGCGCGGAGGAGCCCGGGGCGGCGGCGGAATCCGAGGCCGTTCCCGCGCCGGGCTATGTGGCGCTCGCCCGTCACGCGGTGCAGGCGCTGTACGCGCCCGGGCGCCGCCCGGCGCCGGCGCCGGGGATCCGGCCGCGGCCGGTCGCGGACCGTCCGGTGGCGCTGTTCCGCTGCCGCGCGGCGGCGCCGGCCGCCTGCGGCGACGCGACCGAGGCGCGGCCGCTCGCGGCCTGGGAGGCGGGGCCGCACTTCGTGACCGCGCTCGAGGTGCGCAACCGCTTGGCGCGGGCGCTGGAGCTGGATCCGCGCGACATCCGCGGCGACTTCGCCGCCGCCGCCATCGTGCACCCGCGGCTGGCGGCCGCGGGCAGTCCGCAGGACGCCACCGCGGTGGTGCTGATCTCCGCGCTGCCGTTCGCGGAGGCCGAGCCGTGAGCCGGCGCGGACTGCTCGGGCTGGCGGGGTTCGCCGGGCTGCTGCTCCTGCTGCTGTTCGCGGCGTTCCCGCGTCCCGCGCCGGAGACCGCGGCCGCGACGGCGGAGCCGGCCCGGCGGGAACTGGACGAGGCGGCCGAGGAGGTGCGCGCCGTCGGCACCGCGATCCGGCGGCTGGAGCGGAAGATCGCCGACCAGGGAGTCCGCGCGCGCGAACTGCGCGACGGCATGGCCCAGCTCCGCCGCCGGCTCGAGCAGCTGGACCAGCGGCCGGCGCCGGAGCCGGCGCCGCCGGCGCTGCCGGCCGCGCCCGCCGCCGACGGCGCCGACTTCGATCTGGACGCGCTGGTGAACCCGCCGGCCCGCGCCGCGGCCGGCGCGCCCGCGCCGGCGCCCGCCGCCGCGGACCGCGCGCTGGTCTGGGTCGAGCCGCTGCGGCCGGACGACGCCGGCGGCCCGGCGTTCGCCGCGCCGGCGGCCGCGGTCGAATCCGCGCCCGCGCCGCGCTTCGTCATTCCGCCGTCGGTGCTGTCGGCGCGCTCGCTGACCGCGCTGGTCGGGCGCGTGCCGCGCGGCGGGGCGGTGCAGGACCCCTGGCCGTTCCTCGCGGTGAGCGGCCGCGACAACCTGACCGCGAACAACGTCCGGCTGCCGGAGCTGCAGGGCGTGCTCTGGCGCGGGGTGGCGCGCGGCGACGCGACGCTGGAGTGCGTCAGCGCCTCGGTGCGCAGCCTGGTGTACGTGTTTCCGGACGGCGTGTTCCACGCCGCCAGCGCGCCGGATGGGGAGGGCTTCGGCTACCTCGCGGACCGCGCCGGCAATCCCTGCCTCGCCGGCGCGCTGCACTCGACCGCCGCCGAAGATCTGCACCGCGGCCTGCTGGCCGGCATGGTCGCCGGCGCCGGCGGCGCCTTCGCGCAGGAGCAGCTGGCGACCCGCGCCACGGCCGCCGGCGACGCCACCCGCGTGGAGGGCGACGCGTTCAAGTTCCTGCTGGGCCAGACCGTGCAGGGCGCGGCCGGCAGCTACGCCGAGCTGCTGGCGCAGGCCAGCAGCGACCATTGGGAGGCGGTCGTGGCCCCCGCGGGGCTCGAGGTGGACCTGCATGTCACGGCCGCCATTCCCGTCGTTCATGACCCGGCGCGGCGCCTGCGGCCGCCGCGCGCGGCCGCGCCCGCCGGCGGCGGGCTGGACTGATGGCGCCCGGAGGCGCGCGCCCGCGCCGCGGCCTGGGGCTGCTGCTCGCGCCGCTGTGGCTCGGCGCCTGCGCGCCGGCGCCGGACCTCGCGGCCGCGCCGGAGTTCTCGCTGCGCGACCGCTACCGGGAGGCCCTGCTCGAAGCGCAGCCGCGCCCGCCGGCGCGGCCGCTGCGCGCGGCCCCGGACGCCGGCGCGCTGGCGCGCGCCGCGGCCCTGGAGCTCGGCCGCGACTTTGAAAGATTGCCCAACCCCTTGATATTGCTTTATGTGTTTCCGCACTTTTCGGCAGACGCCGAACTTTCGCCGATCCCGGGCTATGCGACGTTCTTCCCCCTGTACGAACGCGCGCAGCTGCGAAAAATCTCCGCAACCGGCGGCCGGTCCGGGCGCTGCCGCCGCCATGCCCGGGAGGGATCATGCTGAGCGTCCGTATTGCGCAGCTGCTGCTGGTCGGCGTCTGCCTGGTCTTGATTTCCAAGTCCATGCAGTTCATGTTCGCCACGGTGCGGGGCTTCGACCGCCTGATGCTGCGGCGCTTCTTCGACGTCGAAGGCCTGACCGACGAGATCCGCCTGCTGGCGGCGCGCCGCCAAGACTGCGCGCTGCCGGCGCGGGCCGCGAACGTGCTGGTGCGCAACCCGCTGTACCGCTGGCTGTGCAACCGGCTGCGCCGGGCGAGCGGGCTCGGGCCGCTGCGCCGGCCGGAGGACCGCTGATGCGCTCCTGGGCGCTGGCGGCGCTGCCGGCGGCGGTCTGCGCCGGCGTCCCGGCGCAGGAGTTCACCACCGCCGACGTGCTGGCGCGCTCGGCGCACTCGACCGACTGCCTGGACTGGAAGGTGGTCGGGGCCTGCCTGTGGCTGCATTGCAAGTACGGCCGCTGCCGCGTGCGCACCACGCCGCGCGTGCGCCACTACCTGCCGGACCTGGTGTTCACCGCCTACGGCCGCGCCGGCGACTCGCCGTGGCGCGAGACCCGGATGTTCGCGGCCGCGTCGCCGCTGGGCGGCGGCTCGCACCCGGGCGTCGACCTGCGCGAGGGGCACGCCCTGCGCTTCAAGGAGGTCGACGCGATCGGCCATCCGCTGCCGCTGGTGCGCAAGCGGTTCGACGTGCCGTACCTGTGCCGCTCGCAGGCGAAGCCGCTGTTCCCGTACTTCATTTCCGCGCTCGACCTGCCGGGCTGGCGCGCCGCGCCGCTGGAGACCGCGCGCCCGGAGAGCGTGACTCCGGGATTGCGCGAGGTCGGCGACTGGCCGGCGCACAGCTGGGGCGCGGTGTTCCCGCGCACCGGCTTCGTGCAGCAGCCGGAGGACGCCAAGGCCGCGGCGGTCGCGGCGCAGCGCGCCTGCGACATCGTGACCCGGCCCGGGCAGGCGCGGGTGTACGTGCCGTTCGGCTACGCCGGGCACCGCCGCGTCGAGCACGGCGACCCGGCCGCCCGCGGCGCGGGCGCCTGCGCGGACTCCGGCGGGCGCTGGTCGCCGCCGGGCCCGGGCCGGGCCGGGCGCTGCCGGAAGCAGGCGCAGCTGGCCTGGCTGCCGCCGATCAACGAGCGCAACGCGCGCTGGCAGATGCTGAGCCCGCGGCCCGAGCGCGGCTGCGGCCGCTTCGGCGCGCGCGCCGACTGGCCCGCCGGGCGCGCCAGCGCCGACGGCCGCTACGCATGGAACCTGTGGCGGCGCTACGAGTGCTGCGTCCCGGGCAAGGGCCGGTACCTCGGCCACCAATCCCTTTGAAGCAACCACCATCCAGGAGGATTCCCCATGGGCAAGAAAGACCCCTGCATTACGCTGCCGCGGATCATGGAGGACATGATCGCCAAGCGGCTGTACGTGTCGCTGCTGCCGCTCGACAACCTGCTGCGCGACCTCGCCGACGACATCGACGGCGGGGTCCGCGACGACGACGACTACTACTACCGGCGCGCGCGCCGGATCCGCAAGAAGATCGTGCGCCTGCTGGAGCGCTCGCTGACCGATGAGCGGGAGGCCTAGCCGGTGCGGCTGCGCGACGCGCTGCGCGGCGCGGCCCGGCAAGCGCCGCCGGCCGGCCCGGCGCCGGCCCCGCCGGCGGCGGACGCGCGCTGCTGGAGCGGCGCCGGGCGCGGGCCCCTGACCCGCGCGCGGTTCGCGGCGCCGCTGCTGGACGACGGGCGGGCGGAGCGCGCGTTGCGCGCCTCCGCCTCGTTCGCGGAGCTGCTGTTCCCGAAGGCCGCGCTCGACGACGGCGCGATCCTGATGCGGGACCTGAAGAGCACCGGGCGGCTGTTCGACGTGCTGCCGGCGCCGACCGAGGGGCGCTCCCCGGCGCAGCTCGGCGAGCTGCACGCCCGGCTGCTGCCGCTGCTGCGCGACGTCTTCCCGCAGGACGAGGAATCGCCGTGGCTGGCGCAGTTCTTCGTCTACGACCGCCACGACCTGGACGAGCGCCTGCGCGAGATCCGCGCCTACATCGATCCCGAGCTGCGCGCCACCGCCTACTCGCGGCACTGGCTCGGCGTGCTGGAGGAGCACTTCGCGGACGCCGCCGCCCCGGCCGGCTTCTTCTTCGACCCCGCCGACCAGCTGCACTGGAAAGGGCGGGTGCGCCGCGTGCGCCTGTGCGTGTGGCGGATCGCGGGCGCCGCCGCGCCGGACGGCCCGGACCTGAACCGCCTGTGCGAACGCCTGGGGCACGCGCTGGCGCAGGTCGGCATCCGCCTGCGGCCGCGCGGCGCGGGGGAGCTCGCGCGCTGGTGGCAGCAGTGGTTCGGGCCGCCGGGGGCGGCGCCGGCGCCGGACGCGGCCTCGCCGCTGGCGCTGTTCGGCTACGGCGCCGCCGGGGACCTGGCGCAGCCGGCCTTGGCGCGCGGCGCGCCGTGGTCGTCCGCGGCGCGCGGCTGCTGGTACTTCCAGGGCCGGCCGCACCGCTTCCTCGCGCTGCACGCGCTGCTGCGCGAGCCCGAGATCGGCCACCTGACCGCGGAGCGGCCGCTCGGCGAGCGCCGGCAGGCGCTGTGGGACCGGATGCCGGCCGGCGCGGTCTGGACCATGGTGGCGGCGTTCTGGCCGCAGGACCGGGTGCTGGAGCACATCGCCCGGGTCAAGCGCAACGCGGTCGGCGACGACCCGCAGGCGCTGGCCATCCGCGGGCTCGCGGACCAGGCGCTGCAGCAGGTGTCGGAGGGCAACCCGGTGCTGCCGGTGTTCAGCGGCGTGTTCGCGGCCGCGGACGACGACGCCGAGCTCGACCGCCGCGCGGCCGAGCTGGGCGCGCAGCTGCTGGCGCACGGCCTCGCGCTGGCGCAGCCGGCCGACGACCCGCTGGCCCAGGACAGCTACATCCGCGCGCTGCCGTTCAACTTCGACCCGGCGCAGGACCGGCGCTGCTACGTGCGCCGCTCGCGGCTGTGGTTCCTGGACCACGTGGTGCGCTGCCTGCCGCTGTACGGCCGCTCCTGCGGCACCGGCCGGCCCGGGGTGCTGGCCTGGAACCGCGGCGCCGAGCCGGTGGCCTTCGACCCGCTCAACCGCCTCGACCGCACCAAGAACGCGCACGCCTTCGTGTTCGGGCCGACCGGCTCCGGCAAGACCGCGTTCCTGGTCAGCGCGCTGCTGCACCTGCAGGCGGTGCACCGGCCGCGGCTGTACCTGGTCACGGCGCTGCCGACCTTCGGCCTGCTCGCGGCGCACTTCCGCGCGCAGGGCCTGTCGGTGCACCACGTCGACGGCGAGCGCACCCCGATCCCGCCGTTCGCCGACGCCGCGCTGCTGCGCGGCGGCGCCGCGGCGGCCGCGGACGAAGCCGAGGGCCCGGAGCGCGACCTGCTGGGCGAGATGGAGATCCAGGCGCGGCTGATGATCACCGGCGGCGACCCGCGCGAGGAGGCGCGGCTGGCGCGCGAGGACCTGAACCTGATCCGCAAGGCGCTGCTGGAGCTGGGGGCGCGCGCCGCGCGCGCCCCCGGCGCGGCGACCCGCACCCAGGACCTGGCGGAGCTGATGCACGCCGCGGCCGCCGCGGGCGCGCTCGGCGGCCAGCCGCTCGGCGCCGAGCAGCGGCGCAGCCTCGGGCGCATGGCCAACGCGGTCGAGCTGTTCTGCACCGGGCAGGCGGGGCGCATCTTCAACCGCCCCGGGCCGGTCTGGCCGGAGGCCGACGTGACCGTGCTCGAGCTCGGCGCGCTGGGGCACCGGCGCAACGAGGCCTGGCTGGCGGTGGCGATGACCGGGCTGCTGTCGCGCATCAACGACCAGGTGCAGCGCCGGCAGTACGCGGCGCGGCAGACCCTGGTGGTGCTGGACGAGGCGCACCTGCTGCTGAAGAACCCGCTGATCTCGCCGTACATCCTGTCGATCTCCGCCATGTGGCGCACGTTCGGCGCCTGGCTGTGGATCGCCACGCAGAGCCTGCGCCAGGTCCCCGAGGCCGCGCGCGAGCTGCTGAACCAGCCGGAGTGGTGGATCTGCATGGCCATGGAGCGCGACGAGGTGGAGATGATCGGCCGCTTCCGGCGGCTCGGCGAGGAGCAGAAGGCGATGCTGCTGTCGGCGCGCAAGGAGCCCGGCCGCTACACCGAGGGCGTGGTGATGTCGGGCAAGCTGATGGGGCTGTTCCGCAACGTGGTGCCGGCGCTGGCGCTGGCGCTGAGCCAGACCGAGAAGGACGAGAAGGCGCGCCGCGCCGCGGTGATGCGCGAGCGCGGCTGCACCGAGCTCGAGGCGGTGTACCGCATCGCCGCCGAGATCCGCCGCGCGCGCCGGGCGGAGGCGCGGGCGTGACGGCCGCCGCGCGCCTGGGCGCTGCGCCGCTGCTGCTGGCCGCGGCCGCGGCGGCGGCCGCGCCGACGCTGCCGACCAGCGAGGAGCTGGGCCTGTACTACAGGCTGGGCGGCGCGCGGGCGGTGCCGCCGAGCCCCGGCGACACGCTGCGCGTCAAGCTGCTGCCGGACTTCCAGGTCGGCGGCGGCTACAGCTGCGGGAAGTTCGACTTCCGCCACCAGGTGCAGGACATCCTCGGCCGGCTGGAGGAGCAGCTGCTGACGCTCAAGGCGCTGCCGAAGCAGTACCTGCTGGCGCTGCCCGGCGGCCTGTTCTGCCGCGCCTTCCCCGGCGCCTGCCAGCTGATGCAGTACTACACCGTGCGCGCCGGCGAGGCGTTCAAGGTGGCGCTGCGCTCCTGCGAGGAAATGGAGCGGTCGATCGCCGGCGGCGGCCCGGCCGCGCCCTGGAAGCAGGCGGCCAAGTCGCTGGAGTGGTCGCGGCGGGCGGCGGCGGAGGGCAACGTCGTGCAGGCCCGGGCGGCGGCCGAGGAGGCCGGCGAAGAGGGGCTGGCGTGGGTCGGCGGGCGCCGCGCCGGCGGCGCCGGGCAGGCCCTGATCCGGCCGGTGTACGACAGCGGCCGCGCCGGCTGGTGCCTGCTCGGCCGCGCCGCGGCGGACTGCGAAGAGGCGGCCCGGGACACGCCGGCGCGGCGGCTGTTCGGCACCCCGGAGGCGGTCGGCGCCTGGCTGGTCGACGTGGTCGGCGAGCAGGCCATCAGCACCGCCGCCGGCACCGCCAGCCCGACCATCGCCGGGCACGGCCTGCTGCCGCTGATCGAGGCCGAGCGCGCGCGCATCCGCGCCCGCCTCGACGAGATGCTGCGCACCGACCCGGTGCAGCTGGAAGAAGCGGACCTGGCCGCGATCTCGAGCCGGAACCTGGTCATGCACCGCGAGGTGATCGACGGGCTGCAGGCGAAGCCGGACGCGCGCTGGCGGGTCGAGCGGCTGGCCTCGGAACTGGCCACCGCGCGCGTGGTGGAGAAGGCCTTCGTCGCGCGCGCCGCGCTGCTGGCCGGCCGGCAGGAGCCGCACGTCGCGGCGCTGGGCCCGGCGCGCGCCGCCCTGGACGGGGCCTTCGCGCGCCTCAACCACCAGATCGACTTCGTGCTGAAGGAGGCGCGCGATTCGCACCGGCTGGCGTCGGAGACCATCCGCACGTTCATCGAGTACGAGACCCTGAGCCAGGCGCTGAACCCGATCCGGCTGCGGCCGCCGGACGCGATGGACTCGAGCCTGCGCGGCGGGGGCTTTCCGCGGCCGGCGGAGGAGTAGGTGCGCGCCCGCCGCGCGCTGGGGGCGGCGGCGCTGCTGCTGCTGGGGCTCGCGCTGCTGCACCAGGCGGCCGGCTGGCTCGCGGCGCTGCGCGCCGACGAGCTCGGCGACGCGGCCGCGGCGCTCGGGCGCGGGCGCGCGTGGCTGGCGCGGCACGGCGCCTGGCTGCGGCTGGCGGCGCACGGCCTGACCTACCTGTACCTGATCTGGCGCTGGCCGCGGCTGGTGGCGTGGCTGGACCGGCGCCGCGCGCGGCGCGGCCTCGGCCCGCTGGACGCCGCGGCGCGGCGGCGGCTGGCGGCGACCACGGCGCTGGCCTGCGGCGCCTACGAGCTGCTGCTGGCGGCGCGCGCCTGGCTCTGAGCCGTGTACGCGACCATCCCCGCCTTCAGCCACATCGAGGTCTACCTGACCATGTTCGGCTGGAGCATGTACGAGCTGCTGTTCACGCTGGCCGACGACCTGAACCTGCTGCTGCTGCCGTTCCTGGTCATCATCGCGCGCAACTTCGCCGGCGGCCTCGGCTCCGCGCCGGGCGCCGGCAGCGGCGAATCGGTCGGCGCGATGCGCCTGGAGCTGCCGCTGGCGCTGGCGGTGTTCCTGTTCATGGCGGTGCCGTACGTCAAGCTCGAGCCGCGCGCCATCGAGTACCGGCCGGTGTGCCAGCTCGACGGCGAGGTGCACACTTTCGGCGACACCGGCACCACCTACGACACCACGCTGCTGGCGCGCTTCCACGAGTCGCCGCCGCGGCTGCCGCTGTTCTGGGCCGTGGTGCTGGCGTTCAGCGGCGGCCTCACGCACGCCGCGCTCGAGCACCTGCCGTGCTTCGAGGACTATTCCGGGGTGGCGTTCCGCATGCGCAGCGGCTTCATCCAGGACCCGGAGCTGCGCCGGCAGTTCGACCACTTCGCCAGCCAGTGCTTCGTGCCGGCGCGGCGCAAGTACGAGACGTTCCGGCCGCCGGAGGAGGTGGTGGCGCGCAAGGACGCCGAGTACCTGGGCAACCGCTACTTCCTGGAGCAGCCCGGCTACTACCGCCTGTGCCCGCAGCCGACCGCCGAAGGCGCCTGCTCCTTCGACCCGTTCCCGCGGCCGCGCACGCCGGTGCGCGGCTGGCGCGGCGACCGGCAGCTGCCGGTCTGCCGCGACTGGTGGCTCGGCGACGCCGACAACCCGGGGCTGATGAAGAGCCTGCTGCCGCACATCCCGGACGTGGACTGGTTCGCGCGCCACCTGGCGCACCGCCACTCGCGCGCGTTCGTCGAGGAGCAGCTGGTGCGCATGACCATCGTCAACGGCCCGCGGCGCTACGGCATCGGCGGCCCGGACAACGAGATCCTGGCCGGGCTGGCGGCGCTGGCGGCCGGCTCCGGCATCGCCAGCGGGCTCGCGACCTGGGCGGCGAGCGCGAGCCTCGGCGGCTTCCTCGTCTCCACCGCGGTCGGCGCCACCGCCTTCATCGGCTCCGAGGCGCTCGGCCTGTACGCGCGGCTGCACATCCTGCGCCGCATCGCGCCGATGGCGCAGAGCCTGATGCTGATGGTGCTGTACATGCTGCTCGGCGCGTACCTGTTCCTGACCCTGTACGGGCTGGGGCCGGCGCTGCGCATCATGATGCTGATCGTGGCGGTGCGCCTGTTCTCGATGATGTTCGGCATCTCGAGCTTCCTCGACGACGCGCTGATCGACGCCATGTACCCCGGCCTGAAGCTGGCCGACGCCGGGCGCTGGGAGGTGGACCGGGTGGCGCTCGGCTACGTGACCATGGCGCTGCACCTGCTGCTGCCGCTCGGCCTGCTGTGGGTGGTCTACGCGGCCGGCGGCTACGCCCTGCGCGGCCTCGACGCCCTCGGGCCCTCGGCCGACCCGACCGGCATCGGCATGGCCACCCGCATCAGCACCGGCGGCATGGCGCGGAACCTCAGCCGCCGCTAGCGGCGGCGCGCGCCTGCACTACAATAGGCGCCCCGGCCGCCGGCCGGGGCGTTTTTTTGCTTCCGCCCGCCGCGCCCAGGAGCCCATGGCCGTCGAACGCACCCTCTCCATCATCAAGCCCGACGCGGTCGGCGCCGACCGCATCGGCGCCATCGTCCAGCGCTTCGAGGACGCCGGGCTGCGCGTGGTCGCCGCCCGCATGCTGCGCCTGACGCGCGCCCGCGCCGAGGCGTTCTACGCGGTGCACCGGGAGCGGCCGTTCTTCGCCGACCTGGTGGCGTTCATGACCTCCGGGCCGGTGCTGGCGCTGGCGCTGGAGGGGGAGGGCGCGATCGCCCGCAACCGCGAAGTGATGGGCGCCACCGACCCGGCCGCGGCCGCGCCCGGCACGATCCGCGCCGATTTCGCCGAGCGGGTCGACGAGAACGCGGTGCATGGCTCCGACGGCCCCGACACGGCGCGCGCCGAGCTCGACTTCTTCTTCGCGCCCGGGGAACTCTGCCCGCGCACCCGCTGAGGCCGCGGCCGGCGGCGGAAATGCGGAGCCCGCCATGAGCAAGCTGCAGTCGGTGCGCGGCATGCACGACCTGCCGCCGGGCGAGGCGGCGCTGCACGCGCGCCTCGAGCGCGCCTGGACGCGCGCCGCGGAGCAGTGCGGCTACGAGGAGATCCGCCTGCCGGCGGTGGAGCCCGCGGAGCTGTTCCGGCGCGCCGTCGGCGCGGCCACCGACATCGTCGCCAAGGAGATGTACGAGTTCGCCGACCGCGGCGGCCAGGAGCTGGCCCTGCGCCCGGAGGGCACCGCCGGCTGCGTCCGCGCCGCCATCCAGCACGGGCTGGTGCCGAACCGCCAGCAGCGCCTGTGGTACCGCGGCGCCTGCTTCCGCCACGAGCGCCCGCAGCAGGGCCGGCTGCGGCAGTTCCGGCAGTTCGGCGTGGAGGCCTTCGGCATGGAGGGCCCGGACATCGACGCCGAGCTGCTGCTGCTCGGGCGGCGCGCCTGGCGCGCGCTGGGCCTGGCGCCGACCCTGCGCCTCAACACCCTGGGCGACGCCGCCGAGCGCGCCGCCTGGCGCGAGGAGCTGGCGCGCTACTTCGGCGCGGCGGCCGACCGGCTGGACGAGGACGACCGGCGCCGGCTGCGCGACAACCCGCTGCGCCTGCTGGACAGCCGCTCGCCCGCGGCGCGGGAATTGCTGCCGGACGCGCCGCGCCTGGAGGCCCATCTGGGCGCCGCCTCCAGGGCGCACTTCGACGAGCTGCGCCGGCGGCTCGACGACGCCGGCGTGGAGCACGTGCTGGATCCGACGCTGGTGCGCGGGCTGGACTACTACGACCGCACCGTGTTCGAGTGGGACGGCCCCGGCACCGGCGCGCAGTCCGCGCTGGCGGCGGGCGGCCGCTATAATCGCCTGGTCGAGCAGCTCGGCGGACGGTCGACGCCGGCGGCGGGTTTCGCCGTCGGTCTGGAACGGGTGCGACTGTGCGTGGAGCGGGCGCCGGCGCCGGGCGCGGACGTTTATTTCGCCGCGCCGGGTTCGGCGGCGGCGGCGGCAGCCGCGCTGCGGCTGGCCGAGCGCCTGCGCGACGAGCGGCCCGCGCTGCGGCTGCGGATGAACATGGACGGCGGCAGCCTGAAGGCGCAGCTGCGCCGCGCCGACAAGAGCGGCGCGCGCGCCGCGCTGATCCTGGGCGACGCGGAGGCCGCGGCCGGGACGGTCGTGGTCAAGCCCCTGCGCGGCGGCGGCGAGCAGCGCGCGGTGGCGGCGGCGGACGCGGGCGCGGCGCTGGCGGAACTGCTGGAACCGGAGGACGGAGAATCATGGCCCTGAGCCCCGAAGAACAGGAGCAGCTGGACCGCTTCCGCCAGTGGTGGCGGGACAACCGCCGCGCGCTCGGCTTGGGCGCGCTGCTGGCGGTCGCCGGCGTCGGCGGCTGGCAGAGCTGGGACCGCTGGGGCGGCGCGCGCGCCGCGGCGGCGGCGGAGCTGTACAGCGAATACCGCGCGCAGCTGGCGGCGGGCGCGGACGCGGCGCGGGAACTGGGCGCGCGGCTGCGCGCCGACTACGGCGGCACCGCCTACGCGGCGATGGCGAGCCTGCTGTCGGCCCGGGCGCGGGTCGACGCGGGCCAGCTGGAGGAGGCCGCGGCGCTGCTGGAATGGGCGCATGCGGAAGCCGCGCCCGAAGAGTTCGCGACGCTCGCGGCGCTGCGGCTGGGGCGGCTGCGCGCGGAGCAGGGGCGCTGGGAGGAGGGCCTGGCGGTGGTCGAGCCGCTGGCGGAGGCGCCGGGCTGGCGCGGGCTGCGGCAGGAGCTCCTGGGCGACCTGTACGCGCAGGCCGGGCGCGCCGAGGACGCCCGCCACGCCTACGCCCAGGCGCTCGAGGCCGGCCGGGACCACGAGTTCCTGCGCTTCAAGCTGGACGACCTGGGGCGCCCGGATGAAGCGTCCTGAGGCGCGCCGCGCCGCGGGCGCGGCGGCGGCGCTGCTGCTCTTCGCCGGCTGCTCGGCGCTCGACGAGGCGCGCGAGGGCCTGTTCGGCGAGGACGAGGTCGAGGTGCGCGCCCCGGCGGCGCTGACGCCGGTCGACAACCGCGTGTCGCTGGCGCCGGTCTGGTCGCACTCGGTGGCGGGCTACGGCGGCACGGCGGCGCGCATCGCGCCGCACGTGGACGCGGCCGACATCTTCCTCGCCGGCGGCGACGGCGAGGTGGTGGCGCTGGACGCCGGCGCCGGGCGGACGCGCTGGCGCGCCGAGGTCGAGGGCCGGGTGCTGGCCGGCGTGGCGGCCGACGAGCGGCGGGTGTACGTCGGCACCTTCGAGCAGGAGGTGCACGCGCTCGACCGGGCGACCGGGGCGCCGGCGTGGCGGCGGAAGCTGTCGTCGGAGGTGATGAGCCTGGCGGCGCTGCCGGACGGGCGGGTGGCGGCGCGCACCAACGACGGGCGGATCAGCGTGCTGGCGGCGGCCGACGGCGCGGTGCTGTGGAGCCTGGCGCGGGCCGGCCCGGACCTGACCCTGCGCGGCGCGAGCCGGCCGCTGGGCGCGGCCGACCGGGTGCTGGTCGGCTTCGACGACGGCAAGCTGGCGGCGTTCGACGCCGCCAGCGGCCTGCTGCACTGGGAGACGCGCCTGGCCTTTCCGAGCGGGCGCACCGAGCTCGAGCGCATGACCGACATCGACGGCGAACTGCAGCTGGTGGACGGCGTCGCCTACGCCGCGGTGTACCACCGGCAGGCGGCCGCGGTGGAGACCGTCGAGGGCGAACTGCTGTGGACGCTGGAGGCGAAGAGCGCGCACGGCCCCGCGGTCGACGCCGCGGCGGCCTACATCGCCGACGTCGACGGCGCGGTGTGGGCGGTCAACCGCCGCAACGGCGGCGTGTACTGGAAGCAGGACGCGCTGGCCCACCGCGGCCTGAGCGCGCCGGCGGCGGCCGGGCTGCAGGTGGTGGTCGGCGACTTCGAGGGCTACCTGCACTGGCTGCGCGTCCTCGACGGCGAAATCGTCGCCCGCCACCGCCTGGGGGCGCCGCTGCAGGCCGCGCCGGCGGTGCGCGGCGACCGCATTTACGTGCTCGGCCGGAACGGCGACTTCGACGTCTTCCAGTTCCTGGCCCTGAGCGGCCGGGACGGCGGGTAGGCCGTGGCCGGGGGCGCGCCGTGCTGCCCGTCGTCGCCCTGGTCGGCCGGCCGAACGTCGGCAAGTCGACCCTCTTCAACCGCCTGACCGGCAGCGCCCGGGCGCTGGTCGCCGACCTGCCCGGGGTGACCCGGGACCGGCGCTACGGCCTGCTGCGCGACGGCGCGCGCGCCTGCGTGCTGATCGACACCGGCGGCGTCGCGCCGGCCGCGGACGGCTTCGCCCGCGCGCTGCAGCGGCAGACCGAGCAGGCCATCGGCGAGGCCGACCGCCTGGTGCTGGTGGCGGACGCCCGCGACGGCTGCGTCGCGGCCGACCGCGAACTGCATGCCCGGCTGCGCCGCGTCGGCAAGCCGGTGGCGGTGGCGGTGAACAAGGTCGACGGCGCGGACGCGGCCGCGGCGGCCGCGGAGTTCGCCGAACTGGGCGCGGCCGAACTGCACGCGCTCAGCGCGAAGCGCGGCTCGGGCGTGCCGGCGCTGCGCGCCGCGCTGCTGCCGCCGGCGGGGGAGGAGGAAGCGGCGGCGGAGGCGTTCCCGGCCGCGCCGCGGCTGGCGGTGATCGGGCGCCCGAACGCCGGCAAGTCGACCCTGGTCAACCGCCTGCTCGGCGCCGAGCGGCTGCTGGTGTCGCCCGAGCCCGGCACCACCCGCGACAGCATCGACGTGCCGTTCGCGCACGCCGGGCGCGAGCTGGTGCTGGTCGACACCGCCGGCGTCCGCCGCCGCGCCCGGGCGCGCGCCGACGAGCTGGAGCGCGCCTGCGCGGCGCAGGCGCTGTCCGCGGTGCAGCGGGCGCAGGTGGCGCTGCTGGTGATCGACGCGGCCGCGGGCGCGGCCGAGCAGGACGCCGCGCTGGCGGCGTTCGCGCTGGACGCCGGGCGGGCGGTGGCGGTGGCGCTCAACCAGTGCGACCGGCTGGACCGCGCCGGACAGGCCTGGGCGCAGCAGCGGCTGGCGCGGCGGCTGCGCTTCGCGCCGTGGGCGCCGGTGGCGCGCACCTCCGGCGCGCGGGGCTTCGGCCTCGGGCTCCTGTTGCGGCAGGCGCTGGCGCTGCACGCCGCCGCCGGGCGGCGCTTTCCGACGCCGCAGGTCAACGAGTTCCTGCAGCAGGCGCTGCGGCGCAATCCGCCGCCGCGCGGCCGCGGCGGGCGCAGCCGGCTGCGCTACGCGCACCAAGGCGGCACGCATCCGCTGCGCATCGTGTTGCACGGCGCGCGCCTGGAGTCGCTGCCGGAAGCCTACCTGCGCTACCTGGCCGGGGAGTTCCGGCGGGCGCACCGGCTGCCGGGCGTGCCGGTGCGCTTCTCGTTCAGCCGTCCCGGGCGGGCGGCGGATGCCGCAGGCACAGGCGGGTCGCCCCCGCCGCTCCCGCCGGCACCGACGCCAGGTTGAGCACCGGCGTCAGGGTCAGCAGCAGCTGTCCCGCGCCGAAGCCGAGCAGCAGGGCGCGCTGCCGGCGCAGCCGCGCGCGCAGTTCGCGCAGCGTCGCGCCCGTCTCCGACAGCGGATAGTCGAGGTACTCGAGCGCGTTCCACCAGACGCTGAGGCCGGCCAGCGCCAGCGCCGCGAACGGGCCGAGCAGAGGCACGAAGCTGAGCGCCGCCAGCGGCAGGAACCACGGCAGGAACAGCGCCAGCTTGAGCAGCTCGTGGCCGAGCACGGCGAAGACGTGGCGGCCGCCGTAGGCCGCCGCCGCCTGCGCCAGCGGATGCTCCGGGCGCTGGCGCAGCAGGCGCCGGCACAGCCGCGCCGTGAACGGCGCCGCCAGCAGGTTGCACAGGCGGGCGAACGTGAGCAGCACCAGCGCGGCCGCGAGCAGCGCCAGCAGCGGCCACAGCAGCCACTCGAGCCAGCCCAGCCACGCCGGCAGGAAGTCGTCGAGCAGGCGGTCGAGGCCGACCATCAGCCCGTACAGGGCGGCCGAGTACAGCACGACGTTGAGGACCACCGGCGCCAGCGCCAGGCGCGCGAAGCCGGGGCGCAGCAGCAGCCCCAGGCCCAGCCAGGGCTGGGCGAAGCCGCGCAGGAAGTCGGTCACGGCAGCGGCGCGGGCGGCAGCGCGGCGGCCGGCTCCCAGCCGGAGCGCCGGTGTTCGGCCGCGACCGTGGCGCTGATGCCGCCGCGCGCCCGGAACGCCGCCGTCAGGCGCAGCCAGCGCGGGTCGAGCAGCGCCGCCAGGTCGCCGACGATGCGGTTGGTCACCGCCTCGTGGAACGCGCCCTCCTCGCGGAAGGTCCACAGGTAGAGCTTCAGCGACTTGAGCTCGACGCAGCGCCGGTCGGCGATGTACTCCAGCGCCAGCACGGCGAAGTCCGGCTGCCCGGTGAGCGGGCACAGGCAGGTGAATTCGGGGATGTCGAGGCGGATGATATAATCGCGCCCGGGTTCCGGGTTGTCGAAGGTTTCGAGTTCCTTGGAGGGCCGGGTGCTCATGCGGAATGGCCGCCGGCGGACGCCGGGGCCGCGCCGTTGCATCGCAATGCAGCTACTATAGCACTGGCTCCCGATGCGCTTGTCCAGCATCCGGATGGCGGGTTTCAAGTCGTTCGTCGAACCGACCCGGGTCCGCTTCGCCACCAACCTGACCGGCGTGGTCGGGCCGAACGGCTGCGGCAAATCCAACATCATCGACGCGGTGCGCTGGGTGCTCGGCGAGAGCGCGCGCAACATCCGCGGCCAGACCCTGGGCGACGTGATCTTCGACGGCGCCGCCGGCCGGCAGCGGCTCGACCAGGCCGCGATCGAGCTGACCCTGGACAACGAGGACGGCGCGATCGGCGGCGAGCACGCGAACTACAGCGAGATCACGATCCGCCGCGAGGTGCGCCGCGACCAGGAGCACCAGTCGCGCTACTACCTGAACGGCGCCGCGGCCCGGCGCCGCGACGTCGCCGACCTGTTCCAGGGCACCGGGCTCGGCCGCGGCAACTACGCGATCATCGCCCAGGGCATGGTGCAGGGCCTGATCGAGGCGCGGCCCGAGGACATGCGCAAGTACCTGGAGGAGGCGGCCGGGATCTCGCTGTACCGCGAGCGCCGGCGCGAGACCGAGAACAGCATCCAGCGCACTGAGGCCAACCTGGAGCAGTCGCGGCAGTCGCTGCGCGACCTGGACCGGCAGCTGAAGCACCTGGAGCGGCAGAAGCGCCAGGCCGAGGAGCACCGCGAGCTGCGGCGCGAGGAGGCGGCGCGCGAGAACGAGTGGCTCAGCCTGCAGCTGCGCGACGAGCGCCAGACCTTGGCGGAGCGGGACCGCGCCTACGAGCGGGTCGACCGCGACCTGCGCGGGCGCGAGGAGAAGCTCGCCGCGCAGCGCGCCGGGAACGACGCCCTGCGCGAGCAGTACGAGCAGGCCAACCAGCGGGTGAACGAGGCCACCAGCCGCTACTACCAGGCCAGCTCCGCGGCGGCCGCGGTCGAGCAGAAGCTGCAGCAGCGGCGCGAGGAGCGCGAGCGGGCGGCGCGCCGCAAGGCGGGCCTGGAGCGGGACATCGCGGCGCAGGAGGCGCGCCTGCGGGGCGAGCGGGAGCGGCTCGAGCAGTGCCGCGCCGAGGCCGCGCGCCGCTACCGGGAACTGGCCGCGCCGGGCGCGGAGCCCACGCCGGAGGCGGAGCCGCGCGCGGTGCTGGCGGGCGCGCTGGCGGCGGCCGCGACCGGCCTGCAGCAGCTGGACGAGCAGCTGGAGCGCCACCGCGCGCGGCGCGGCGAGCTCGCGGCCGAGATGGACCGGGACGAGAAGGGCCTGGAGGAGCGGCGCCGCCGGCGCGGCGAGGCGGCCGGCGGCCTGGCCGGGCTGGAGGCGCAGCAGCGCGCCGAACTGGCCGGCGACCCGGAGGCGCAGGCGCGGATGCTGGCGCAGCTGGGCCTCGAAGGCGAGCGGCTGGCCGACTGCATCGAGGTGGAGGCCGGCTGGGAGTTCGCGGTGGAGACGGTGCTGGCCGACGCGCTGGGCGCGGTGTGCGTGGACGCCCTGCCGGCGCCGGCGCGCGAGGAGCGCGCTCCCGGGCGCGCCGCGCTGCTGCTGCTGGACCGCGCCGCGGCGCCGCCGGCCGCGGACCCGATGTCGCTGGCGAGCAAGGTGCGGGCGCCGGTGTCGGTGGCGTTCCGGCTGGGGCACGTGCTGGCGGCCGACACCCTGGAGCAGGCGGCCGCGGTGCGCGCGCGGCTGCTGCCGCACCAGTCGGTGGTGCTGCCGAGCGGCCTGTGGCTGGGGCCGGGCTGGATGCGCTGGCCGGCGGCCGAGAAGAATCCCGCCGAGGGCGTGCTGGACCGGCAGCGCGAGATCGACGCGCTGGGCGCGCAGCTGGCGCGCCTGGACCGGGAGATCGGGGAGCGCGAGGAGCGGCGCGGCGAACTGCGGCGCAGCGTGCGGGGGCAGCAGGAGGCGGGCGAGGAGCTGCAGCGGCGCCGGGCGCAGGCGGCGGAGCGCCGCGCCGCCGGCGAGGCGCTGCTGCTGCAGCTGGACCACCGGCAGGAGGCGGTCGACCGCGAGCGCGAGGCGCTGCGGCGGCTGACCGCGGAGCGCGACGAGCTGGCGGCGGCGGAGCCGTCGGCGCCGGACGCCGACGCCGCGCTGGAGGCGGAGCGCGCGCGGCTCGAGAACGAGAAGGGCGGCACCGAAACGGCGATGGCCGCGGCGCGGCGGGCGGTGGAGGAGCGGCTGGAGGAGCAGCGCGCGGGCGAGGCCGACGGGCGGCGCCTGGAGGGCGAGCGCGACGCCCTGCGCGCCCAGTGCCACGACATGGACCTCGAGCGGCAGCAGACCCGCGACCGCTGCAACGCGCTGGCGAGCCGGCTGGCGGAGCGCGACTGCCAGGCCGACGAGCTGCTGCGGACGCTGCCCGCGGCGGCGGCCGCGGACGACTGGCGCGAGCGGGTGGAGGGGGTGCGGGCGCGGCTCGAGAGCCTGCCGCCGATCAACGAGGCGGCGATCTCGGAGCACGCCGAGCTGCTGGAGGAGAAGGCGGAGCGGGACCGCAGCCACCAGGACATCGAGGCCGCGCTGCGGCAGCTGAACGAGGCCATCGCCAAGATCGACCGCGAGACGCGCGAGCTGTTCCGCAACACCTTCAACCAGGTCAACGAGCACCTGAAGGAGATGTTCCCGCGCATCATCGGCGCCGGCGGCCGCGCCGAGCTCGAGATGACCGAGCAGAACCTGCTGAGCACCGGCATCGAGATCCGCGCCTGCCCGCCGGGCAAGCGCGCGCGCTCCATGCACATGCTGTCCGGCGGCGAGCAGGCGATGGTGGCGGTGGCGCTGATGCTGGCGCTGTTCCGCCACAACCCGGCGCCGTTCTGCATCCTGGACGAGGTCGACGCGCCGCTGTCCGACGACAACCTGCGGCGCTTCTGCGAGATCGTGGTCGAGATGAGCGACGCGGTGCAGTTCGTCATCGTCACGCACAACAAGATCACCATGGAGCACGTCGACCAGCTGGTCGGGGTCACCATGCACGAGCCGGGCGTGTCGCGCCTGGTGGACGTGAACGTGGAGCAGGCGGTGGAGCTCGCCGAGCGCGCCGAGGCCGAGCGGCCGGGGGCCGATGCCTGAGCCCTACGGCATCCTGGTGTTCGCCGGGCTGTGCGTGTTCCTGGCGGTCTGGCTGCACGCGCAGCAGGCGCGGGCGCGGCCGCCGGCCGCCGCCGGCGGCCGCGAGAGCACGGCGCTGGACCGCCGGCTGACCGCCGCGCGCGCCGCGCCGGAGCTGAGCCCGGCCGAACTGCGCGCGATCGCCGGGCGCGCCGGCTGCCGGACGTTCCGGGCGGAGGACGCGCCGCCGCCGCCGGCGGCGGCGGGCGGCCCGCGGCAGTCGTCGCTGTGGCTGCCGCCAGCGCCGGGCGCCGAGCTGCTGCTGGCGCTGACCGTGGAGTTCGCGTCGCCGCCGCCGGCCGCGGCGGTGTGCGCGCTGCTGGAGGAGCACGGCCTGGAGCGCGCCGACGACGGCGTGTACCGCAAGCTCTATTCCGGCCGGGGCCTGCGGACGCCGCTGTTCTACGCCGCCAACGACACCGCCGACGGGCGCTTCCGGCGCGCGGCCGCCGGCCCGGCGCGGGGCGTCTGCTTCTTCATGTCGCTGCCGCTGCCGGTGGACGGGCTGCAGGCCTTCAACGGCATGCTGCGGCTGGCCGAGGATTTGTGCGAGGCGCTGGAGGGCGCGCTGCTGGACGAGGCGCGCCGGCCGCTGACGCGCGCCGGCACCGAGGCGCTGCTGGAGCGCGTGGAGGAGTTCGCCGCCCGCCGCTCCAGCCTGGACGAGGCGCCCCTGCACTGATGGCGGCGCGCGCGGTCGAGGAGCAGGCGCGGGACCTGCGGGCGCAGCTGCGGCGCCACGCCGACCTCTACTACAACCGGGACGCGCCGGAGATCGCCGACGAGGACTACGACCGGCTGTTCCGCGAGCTGCAGGAGCTGGAGGCCCGCTGCCCGGAGCTGGCGGCGGACGATTCGCCGACCCGCCGGGTCGGCGCGCCGGTGGCGGGCGCGTTCGATCCGGTGGCGCACGAGCGGCCGATGCTGTCGCTCGGCAACATCATGCCGCCGGAGGAGCCGGCGCGGCTGCTGGACGAGGCGCACCCGGAGCTGGCGGCGTTCCTGGAGCGGCTGCGGCGGCGGGCGGAGCTCGACACCGTGGCGGACACCGAATTCCTGGCGGAGCCGAAGCTCGACGGCCTGGCGGTCAGCCTGCGCTACGAGGACGGCCGGCTGGCGCGCGCCGCGACGCGCGGCGACGGCCGGGTGGGGGAGGACGTGACCGCCAACGTCCGCACCATCCGCAACGCGCCGCTGCGGCTGCTGGGGGAGGCGCCGCCGGCGCTGGTCGAGGTGCGCGGCGAGGTGATCATCTCGCGCGCCGGCTTCGCGGCGCTGAACGCGCGGGCGGCGGCCGCGCCCGACGACGCGGCCGCGCGCCGCTTCGCCAACCCCCGCAACGCGGCGGCGGGCAGCCTGCGGCAGAAGGATCCGCGGATCACGGCGGCGCGGCCGCTGGAGCTGTACGGCTACGGCCTGGGCGCGTGCGAGGGCGGGCCCGAACTGCCGGCGCGCCTGAGCGGGCTGCGCGAGCGGCTGCGCGCCTGGGGCTTCCGGGTCTGCGGCGAGGGCGCGGTGGTGCGGGGGGCGGAGGGCTGCTTCGAGTACTACCGCGCGCTGTACCGGAAGCGCGAGGAATTGCCCTACGAGATCGACGGCGTGGTGTACAAGGTCGACGACCGCGCCTTGCTGCGCGCGCTCGGCCAGGACGCGCGCGCCCCGCACGGCATGGCGGCGCACAAGTTCCCGGCGCCGACCGCGCGCACCAAGTTGATCGGGGTGGAGTTCCAGGTCAGCCGCACCGGCACGCTGACGCCGGTGGCGGAACTGGAGCCGGCCGCGCTCGGCGGCGTCACCGTGCGCCGCGCGACGCTGCACAACCTGGGCTTCATCCAGGAGAAAGGGCTGGCGCTCGGCGACACGGTCGAACTGCGGCGCGCGGGCGACGTGATCCCGGAGATCATCGCGGTGCGCCGGAAGGCGCCGGCGGCGCGGCGGCGCGCGGTCGAACCCCCCGATGCGTGCCCGGCCTGCGGCGCGGCCACGGCCCGCATCGACGATTTCCTGTTCTGCACCGGCGAACTGGAATGCCCGGCGCAAGTCCGGCACACGGTGGCGCACTTCGCCTCCCGCGACGCCATGGACATCGACGGCCTGGGCGAGGAGCTGGTGGGCGCGCTGGTGAAGGAGGGCAAGGTGAAGCGCGTGGACGGCCTGTACGGGTTGCGGGCCGAAGACTTGGCGGAGGTGCTGATGCGGCGCGACGAGGTCTGGGCGGCGGCGCAGGACTACATTAAAGAAGCGGGCGGTGCGGATTCGCTGCGGCTGATCCAGGCGCTGGCGCCCGGCATGCCCGGAGTCACCGGGGAGACCGCGAAGCGGCTGGCCGCGCATTTCGGCTCGCTGGAGGAGTTGGCGGCCGCGGCGCGGGCGGAGGGCGGGAAGGAATTGCTGGAGGTGCCCGGACTGGGCGACGTGCAGTCGAACAAGGCGGAGCGCAACGAGCCGGCGACGGCGGCGGAAGCGCGGCAGCGGCGGGAGCGCGCGGCGCGCCGGCGGGCGAAGCGGGTGCAGGATTTTTTCCGGGAGCATCCGGGCGCCGAGGACTGGAAGCGAGTGCTGGCAGAAAACGTGAAGAAGCACAGGGAAGGACTGGATTTGCCCGACAAGTTGGTGCAGAGCATCGACGAGAGCCGGAAGCAGGACCTGGGACGGCTGATCTACGCGCTCGGCATCCGCGAGGTCGGGCGGGTGATGGCCGCGCGCTTGGCGCGGGAGTTCGGCTCGCTGGAGGGGCTGATGGCGGCGGACAAAGAGCGGCTGCTGGAAATCCCGGAGGTGGGCGAGGTGCTGGCGAAGTACGTGGTCGAGTTCTTCGGGCAGAAGGCCAACCGCGCGGTGATCAAGGGCCTGCGGGACGCCGGGGTGAAAGGCGCGCCGTTGCCGGCGGCGCGCGCGGACCTCGCCGGCAAGAGGTACGTCCTGACCGGCACGTTCGTCAATTTCAAGCGGGCCGAGGCCAAGCAGGAACTGGAGGCGCGCGGGGCGCGGGTCAGCGCGCAGGTCGGCGCGAGCGCCGACGCGGTGTTCGCGGGCGACCAGCCAGGCGAGCAGAAGCTGCGGCAGGCGGCGGCGAAGGACATTCCGGTGCTGGGCGAGGCGGAACTCGCGGAGCTGCTGCGGTGAGCGGCGTGCACGCCGCCGCGGTGGTGCACCCGGACGCGCGGCTGGGCGCGGACGTGGCGGTCGGGCCGCACGCGGTGGTGCATGCGGGGGTCGTGGTCGGCGATGGCTGCCGCATCGGCGCGGGTTGCGTGTTGCATCCCGGAGTGACCTTGGGCGCGGGCTGCGAACTGTCTGAGCACGTGGTGCTGGGCGGCGCGCCGCAGGACCTGGCGTTCGACCCGGCGGCGGAGAGCGGGGTGGAGATCGGCGCCGGCTGCCGCTTCCGGGAATTCGCCACCGTGCACCGTTCCGCCCGTCCGGGCGGAGTCACGCGCATCGGCGCGGACTGCTTCTTCATGTTCAGCTCGCACGCGGCGCACGACTGCGTGGTGGAGGACGGCGTGGTGCTGGCGGGCTACACGGCCCTGGCCGGACACGTCGAGGTCGGGACGCGGGCGTTCCTGAGCGGGCATGTGCTGGTGCACCAGCACGCGCGCATCGGCCGGCTCGCCATGGTGGCGGGGCTGACGCCGGTGGACCGCGACGTGCTGCCGTTCGGGCTGCTCGGGCGCAGCCCGGCGGTGCACTACGGCCTGAACCGGGTCGGCCTGAAACGCGCCGGGATCGAGGGCGAGCGCTACCGGGAACTGGAGCGGGCTTGGCGCGCGCTGCGCGGCGGGGCGGCGCCGGCGGAGCTGCCGGGCGCGGGCGAGGAGGTCGCGCACCTGCGGGCGTGGCTGGCGGCGCCGAGCCGGCGGGGACACGCGCCGCTGCGGCGCGGCGCGGCGCGGCGAGATGAGGGCGAAGCCGGCGGATAAATGTTCGCGGATAGAGTTCCGAGAAAAGGAGAACAACTTATATCTGTTATTAATCAAATATTAAGAAATGTTCGCATAAGTGATTTTTGAGGCCGGATTCCAAACCCGTATGATAGCGGTTTCGGAGCTTTATTTCATGTCGAAATCCGCAGCAAAACGTGAACCCGGAGCAGTTCTCGTTGTCGCCGGCGGAACTCCGGAACGATCCCGCAACAACGCGGAAGCTTGGGTTGGCAGTCTGACTCATATCTTGGCGGATTGCTCGCCGAAAGAGGGGGAAGCCCGGATGGCATCAACCGAGGCTCAGTTTGAGAGAGGGATAGCCCGGAGGGATCTTTCCGGCGACGAAGTGCTGTCCAGCCTGCGTTTTGTGGATTGCATCAAGCTGCTGGGAGTTCCTCTGCCGAAAGATTTTCGGAAGGTGCTGGAATGGCTGGTTCAGGAAAACCTGATCGTCGCCACGCCGGGAGGCAGATTCGACATCACCAACTTGGGCGCGCTCCTGTTCGCTGAAGATTTGCGTCAATTCGGGCTGCTGGATAGAAAGGCGCTGCGCATCATCAAGTACGAAGGCGCCGGACGCACCAGAATGGAGCGGGAATGGCGCGACGCGCCATCTCGCCAAGGTTATGCAGTCGCATTCAGCGCGATATGCGCCTATATCGATTCGCAGCTTCCGCACAGCGAGCCAATCAGGCAGGCGTTTCGAAAAGAAATTCGTGCGTATCCGGAGACCGCGATTCGGGAATTGGTCGCCAATGCGTTAATCCATCAGGATTTTTCAGTGACCGGCGCGGGCCCGATGGTGGAAATATTCGACCAGCGGGTGGAAATCACGAATCCCGGTGCGCCGTTGATTGACTCGCAACGATTCCTCGATTTTCCCCCAAAGACGCGCAACCCCAAACTTGCGGCCATGATGCGGCGCATCCGGGTTTGCGAAGAGGCGGGCACTGGAGTCGACAAGGTGGTGGAGGAAATCGAGGATTACCGGTTGCCGGCCGCGGAATTCCGGGTCAAGGGAGACAACACGCAAGTCGTGTTGTTCGGACCCAAGAAATTTTCCGACATGGCCAAGCCGGAGCGCGCCCGCGCCTGTTATCAGCATGCGTGTCTGCGATACGTGCAGGGGGAGCAGATGACGAACATGTCGTTGAGATCACGCTTTGATCTTCCGGCGAATCGCCATGCATCCGCTTCAAGAGTCATTAAGAGTGCGATGGACGATGGTTTGGTGAAGGTGTTTGAGAATGGCTCTTCGGTGGGACGGGGTGCGAGTTACGTGCCGTTCTGGGCTTAACGAAGCAGAAGTCAGGAATGGGGCCGTCCGTTAGAATGACGCAAGGTGGGTGAGAAAAAATGGCGAAGAAGATTGATCTGAAATCCGTGGAATCCCGTCTGCGACTACTGTCGGGGCATCGGGGAGAAGACGATGTCCGCGCCGAAGTATGCGAATTGCTGCGCGTGTGCGGGCTGGTTGATATCAAGCGCGAGGTCACGTTTTCAGGCGCCGGCGCGCCAGGTGCTCGGACTGCGGGCATGGAAGCGGCGGATGTCGTGTGTTATTCCGCGCGGCTGGTGGTGGAAACCAAGGCTCGCGGAAGAGCGGGACCGGACAAGCCGGGAGCCAAGAGAGGAGAAACGCAGCTGGAGCAGTTGACCCGGTATTTTAAGCAGTTGGCGCTGCGCGACCAGCGCGCGGCGTTGCCGGAGGCTGAGCCGACGCCTTGGCGCGGCGCGCTGACGGACGGCAGGGTCTGGCACGTGTATGAATGGAGAGGGCCGGAGGCGGAGTCCGGGCCGGAATTGCTCCGGCATGTCGAGTTTGATCTGTCCGATGCGGCCGCGGGAGCCCGCTTCATCGAATTTTTCCGCCAAGCGCTTGCGCCGGATTTCCGCCGAGGAAAGCCGCTTCCGCCGGACGACCTCGGGGCTTCCATTCTCCGTCCTTTTCTGCGGGACCTGGATGGATTGGCCGAAAAATCTGAAACTCATCCCGACGCGCATTTCCTGCCCCGATTCGATGCTTGGAAAAGCGTGCTGGATGGTTCCGGAATCCTGCCCGACTCCCGCCAGATCATGCGCATTTGCCGCCTTTACTTGGAGCACTCGACGCTGGTGGCGACGGCGCGGGGCATCATCACCGCACTGGATTCGGATAAGGCCCGGCCGGATGATTTCATACGCGCGCTGGAAGACGGCTTCATCGCTTGGATCACTGATCTGGAGCAAGGGAGGACTCTGTCCCGAGATTTCTATAAGGTTTTGGCAGGATACGACTGGCGAGGAACGTCTCGGGATGTTCTGCGGCAAGCGTATGAGCAGCTCATTCCCAAAGGGTACCGGAAAGAGTTCGGCGAGCATTACACGCCGGACTGGCTGGCCGCAGCGGTTTGCGAGGACTGCTTGGATTCGGCATGGCTGGACCGGGCATTGGCGGCGGCGAAGCGCGTCTTGAAAGGCGAGGACGGCAATGAAGCGTTGACGGGCATCGGCGTGCTGGATCCCGCCTGCGGTTCCGGCACGTTCCTGTATCACGCCGCCCGGCGCATTGCGGGTTACGCGGCCGAGCGGCACGGCTTTACGCCCGTGGATGCCTGCCGCGCAGCGGCCGGCTTGGTGCATGGGATTGATCTTCACCCGGTGGCCGTGGAAATGTCCCGGGCGGTCCTGCGCACGGCCCTGCCGCAGTTGCCGGCCGACGAAACCGGCCGGTTGTCGGTGTATTTGGGAGATGCTCTCCAGATGGAGGATTTTCTGCAGGAAACCGCCGAGGGAGCTGTTCGGCATGAAGGCGATCGCATCGGGGGCGGGCAAACCCGCAATGCGGCCAAGCCGCTGCAGTTGTCGGCGGCGGGAGTGGACCGAATCGTCGGCAATCCGCCATGGCTGGCGGTTAACAACATGCCGGATGGCCGGCGCAAGGATGATCTGGCCCGGATGCGCGCGGAATACGGGTTGAAAGACCCCAGTCTGCGCGGATCGTCCGCGAAAGGAGACTTGGCGTCCGTGTTCGCGGCGCGGGCGGTGTCCCGTTACATGCATGTCCCGAGCAAGGAATCGCCGCACCCGCGCCGGTTCGCGCTGGTCGTTCCGGGGAGCGCCTTGATCGGCAGGACTTGGGACAGGTTCCGCGGCGGCGAATGGGCCTCCGATGGCTCGGTCGGCGGGCACGCCGCGTTTGAGCCGGCTTGGGATTTGCGCGAGGTTCGGCCGGCGCCGTTTCCCCACGCGCCGAACGGCGCCTGCGTCGTGCGCGGCATGCGCGTGGAGAAAGGCCGGCGGAAAGCGTTGACGAAATGGGCGGCGTGGAAGACCGAAAGGCCGGCGGGCGCCGGGGGCCGAGTCTGCGGGCCCGCGGCGAGCGCGGAAAGTCCGTATCTGGAGGGCGTCCGGCGCGGAACCTGCTGCAGCCCGCTGTGCTTGTGCGTGGCGGCTGAGTGGCAGATGCGGGCATCGGGCTTTCCTCGGAAAGCGTTGCTGGTCAAGCGGACTTATCCCTCCACGAAAGGAGTTTGGCGGGGACGTTCCTACAAAAATATTCCGATCGAGCGCGAGGCGACGCACCCGTTTCTCCGCTCCCAGACGCTGCGGGCTTTTTCCGCCGAGCCGGACACATTGCTGATCTTGCCGGTCTTCGGGGAGGAGATGGAGGTGCGGGACCTGGAAGACTGGCCGGCCGGGTCGCTTCCTCTAGCACGGGTCTGGTTCAAGAATGCGGGCAAATTCTATGAAGCCAAGCGGGCGGAAAAATCGGCGAAGACCCTGATCCGCAACATCGACTGGAAGAGCACGGGCAGCAACCAGCTCCGGGTCGGGCGGAGCGCGCCGACCAAGGTGGTGTACAACAAATCCGGAAACACGCTGCGGGCGGCCAGAATCCCGGCGGATCTGGTGGCGAACGACAAACTGTACTGGACGGTGCTGAAGACGCAGCGCGAAGCGCTCTACCTGACCGCGCTGCTGAACGCGCCGGCGCTGCAGGCGGCGTACCGGGACAGCAAGACTTCCGCGCTGGACTTCGACAAGAACCCGCTGCGGCACGTTCCGATTCCCCGATTCGACCACCGCAAATCCACGCACATGGCGCTGGCGCAGGCGGCCCGGGCGGCAGAGAAGGCGGCCGCCCGGGGGGACGGCGGGGAGCCCCTGCGGCGGGAGCTCGACCGCATCGACCGCGCGGCGCGGCGCTTGCTGCCGAAGCACGCGGCCTAGCGTCCGGGCGGGCGCGCCGCCTTTTGGTACACTAGGCCGCCGAACGGGGCATGGCGCAGTCTGGTAGCGCACCTGCTTTGGGAGCAGGGGGTCGCGGGTTCAAATCCTGCTGCCCCGACCAGCGCGGGTCGGACGGGGTTGCGCCCGTAGCTCAGCCGGACAGAGCATCGGTCTTCTAAACCGAGGGTCGCAGGTTCGAATCCTGCCGGGCGCGCCAGTTCATGGTGAGTGTAGCTCAGCTGGTAGAGCACAGGATTGTGGCTCCTGAGGTCGCGGGTTCAAATCCCGTCACTCACCCCACCGCGACGGCCCGTGGCCCGCTAGCTCAATCAGGCAGAGCAACGGACTCTTAATCCGCAGGTTCAGGGTTCGATTCCCTGGCGGGTCACCAACCGCGCGCGGCGCGTGCTATAATGGCGCGCAGTACGCAACCGGGTTCCAGGATCAGAAACCCCCGCATGGGGGTTTTTTGTTCCCGGAGCGCGCAGGAGCATGGCATGAAGCCGGACCGGAGCATCGAGGAACTGCAGGCCCTGATCGCGCCCCAGATCGAGAAGATGGGCTACGAGCTCTGGGGACTGGTGTGCCGCCTGGGGCCGCGCAGCGGCCGGGTCTGCGTCTACATCGACCACCCGGACGGCATCAGCCACGAGGACTGCGCGGCGGTGAGCGAGCAGGTCGGCGGGCTGCTGGACGTGGCGGATCCGATCCGCACCGCGTACCGGCTGGAGGTCTCCTCGCCGGGGCTGGACCGGCTGCTGCTGCGCCCGGAGCATTTCGCGCGCTACCGCAGCGCGCGGGTCGCGCTGCGGCTGCGCTGGCCGCTGGCGGGGCGGCGGCGCCTGACCGGCACGATCCGCGCGGCGGACGAGGAGGCCGTCAAACTGATGGAGCGGGAGGAGGAATATGTGGTGCCCTACCAAGCCATCGCGCAGGCGCGGCTGCAGGCCGCGGCGGAGTAGCGGGCGATGAACCGGCTGGAACCGGAAGTGCTGCAGGCGCTCGGCGAGGCCGCGGTCGAGCGCGGGCTCGACCGCGAGGTCGTCTTCGAGGCGCTGGAGGCGGCGCTGGAGGCGGTCAAGCGCCGGGAGATCCTGTCCGCGGAGGGCGCCGAGGCGGAGGTGCGCGTCGGCATCGACCGCGACAGCGGCGCCATCGCCGTGGCGCGCCGCTGGCAGGTGCTGGCGGACGACGACCCCGAGTTCGTCGGGCCGGACGCGCAGTGCCTGCTGAGCACCGCGCGGCGCGAGCATCCGGAGATCTCCGTCGGCGACTACATCGAGGTGCCGGCGGGCGCGGTGGGCAGCGGCCGCATCATCGCCCACACCGTGCAGCAGGTGCTGACGCAGAAGGTGCGCGAGGCCGAGCGCGCGCAGACCGCCGAGGCCTACGCCGACAAGGTCGGCGAGCTGCTGACCGGCATCGTCAAGCGGGTCGAGCACCAGGGCACCTACGTGGACCTGGGCGGCAACGCCGAGGCGTTCATCCCGCGCGAGGACATGATCCCGCGCGAGATCATGCGCATGGGCGACCGCCTGCGCGCCTACCTGCGCGAGGTGCGCGAGGAGACCCGCGGGCCGCAGCTGATCCTGTCGCGCACCGTGCCGGAGTTCCTGATCCGGCTGTTCCACATCGAGGTGCCGGAGATCGACCAGGGCCTGATCGAGATCGTCGGCGCCGCCCGCGACCCCGGCATGCGCGCCAAGATCGCGGTGCGCACCAACGATTCGCGGCTGGACCCGGTGGGCGCCTGCGTCGGCATGCGCGGCTCGCGCGTGCAGGCGGTGTCGAACGAGCTGTCGGGCGAGCGCATCGACATCATCACCTGGCACGAGAACGTCGCGCAGTACGTGATCAACGCCATGTCGCTGCCGGCCGTCGACGAGATCGTGCAGGACGAGGAGGAGCGCGTCATCGACCTCGCGATCGAGGAGGAGAAGTTGTCGCAGGCGATCGGCCGCGGCGGCCAGAACGTGCGCCTGGCGAGCATGCTGACCGGCTGGAAGCTGAACGTCATGACGCCGCCGGAGCTGCGCGAGAAGATGGAGAAGGAGCAGCGCTCGCTGGAGGAGCGCTTCCAGGAGGAGCTGGACGTCGACGAGCACATCGCCGCGATCCTGGTCGAGAACGGCTTCCGCGAGGTGCAGGAGCTGGCGGCGGTGCCGGAGGCGGAGCTGCTGCAGGTCGAGGAGTTCAACGAGCAGATCGTGGCCGAGATCAAGGAGCGGGCGCGCGACAGCATCAGCCACAGCGACAACGACCTGCTGGACATCGAGGGCATGGAGATCGACTTGGCGCTGCAGCTGGCGGCGAGCGGCATCACCACGCGCCGCGAGCTGGCCGAGCTGTCGGTCGACGAGCTGCCGGAGATCGAGGGGCTGGACGCGGAGCGCGGCGGCGCCCTGATCATGAGCGCGCGCGCCGACCTGGAGCTGGCGCCGCCGCCGGCGCCGGACGAGCCGGAGCAGGCCTGAGGGCCCGGACGCCGTGTCGACCGTCGCCGAGATCGCCCGCGTCATGCGCCTGGAGGTCGGCCAGGTGCTGGGCCTGTGCGAGCAGGCCGGGCTCGCCAAGCAGGGCGGCGACGACGAGCTGAGCGAGGCCGACAAGCAGGCGCTGCTGCACATCATCCGCAGCGGCGGCAGCCCGGGCGCCAAGCTGGTGCGCTCGCAGGCCAGCCTCCGGCAGGTGGAGATCCCGCGCACCGGCAGCCCCGGGCGCAACCGCGTGCGGGTGCGGGTCAAGGGCCGCTACCGGATGGTGGTCGAGCAGCCCGCGCCGCCCGCCGCCGCGCCGCCGCCGCCGGCAGCCGCGGCCGAGCCGCCGCCGCCGGCGGAAGAGGAGCCCCGCGCCGCCGCGCCGGCCGCCGAACCGGCCGCGGAGCCGGTTGCCGAGCCGGCCGCGGAGCCGCCCGCCGAAGCCGCGCCCGCGGCGCCGGAGGCCCGCCCGGCC
Source organism: uncultured candidatus Poriferisulfidus sp. (assembly GCA_965242985.1). Classification (GTDB taxonomy): domain Bacteria; phylum Pseudomonadota; class Gammaproteobacteria; order Poriferisulfidales; family Poriferisulfidaceae; genus Poriferisulfidus. Next base: position 995,254 of record OZ251520.1, read on the forward strand.
GCGCCCGCGAAGAAAGCCGCCGCGCCGGCGGCGCCGGCGCGCAAGCACAAGCCGGCCCGGGCCAAGCCCGCCGAGCCGGCGCGCGGCAAGCCGGGCGACCGCGAGCGCCGCCGCGGCCGGCTGCGCATCGACGAATCCCGCCGCCCGCGCCGGCCGCGCTCGCGCAAGCGCGGCAAGGTGGTGGTGGAGCAGGCGCCGCGGCACGAGTTCACCGCGCCGACCGAGCGGGTCGTGCGCGAGGTGCCGATCGGCGAATCGGTCACGGTGGCCGAGCTGGCGCGGGCGATGGCGGTGCGCGCCACGGAGGTGATCCGCACCCTGCTGGAGCTGGGCGAGGCCGCGACCATCAACGACCGCCTCAACCACGACACCGCCGAGCTGGTGGTGGAGACCATGGGGCACAAGCCGCAGCGCGTCCAGGAGGCGGACGTGGAGGCGGACCTGCTGGCCGACGCCCGGCCCTCCGGCGAGCCCGCGCCGCGCGCGCCGGTGGTGGCGGTCATGGGCCACGTCGACCACGGCAAGACCTCGCTGCTCGACCGCCTGCGCCGGACCCGCGTGGCGGCGGGCGAGGCCGGCGGCATCACCCAGCACATCGGCGCCTACCGGGTCGAGACCGAGCGCGGCCTGATCACGTTCCTGGACACGCCCGGCCACGCCGCGTTCACCACCATGCGCGGCCGCGGCGCGCGCTGCACGGACCTCGTGGTGCTGGTGGTGGCGGCCGACGACGGGGTCATGCCGCAGACCGAGGAGGCGGTGCGCCACGCGCGCGCGGCCGAGGCGCCGGTGATCGTCGCCATCAACAAGATCGACCGCGAGAACGCGGATCCGGAGAAGGTGCGCACCGGCCTGGCGGCGCTGGAGCTGCGCCCCGAGGACTGGGGCGGCGACACCCTGTTCGTGCCGGTGTCGGCGAAGACCGGCGAGGGCATGGAGGCGCTGCTGGAGGCGATCTCGCTGCAGGCGGAATTGCTGGACCTGCGCGCGCCGGCGTCCGGCATGGCCAACGGCGTGGTGATCGAATCGAGCCTCGACCGCGGCCGCGGGCCGACCGCCACCGTGCTGGTGCAGGCCGGCCGCCTGCGCCTGCGCGACCTGCTGCTGTGCGGCCGCGAATACGGCCGGGTGCGGGCCATGTTCGACGAGCATGGGCGGGCGGTGAAGGAGGCCGGGCCGTCGACCCCGGTGCTGGTGCTGGGCCTGTCCGGGGTGCCGGACGCGAGCGACCCGGCGCACGTCCTGGCGGACGAGCAGAAGGCCTGCGAGGTGGCCGAATACCGCAAGGAGCAGGCGCGGCGGCGGCAGTCGGCGGAGCCGCGCGCGGCGGCGGACCCCGCGGCCTGGGTGACGCAGATGGGGGCGGAGCAGAAGTCCACCCTGAACCTGATCGTCAAGACCGACGTGCGCGGCAGCGCCGAGGCGCTGCGCGAGCTGCTGGAGGGCATGGGCACGGACGAGATCGGCGTCAAGATCGTGCTGTGCGGCATCGGCGGCATCAACGAGTCGGACGCGCTGCTGGCGGACGCCTCGAAGTCGCTGCTGCTGGGCTTCAACGTGCGCGCCGACAGCGCGGCGCGCGCGACCATCGCCGACCGCGGCCTGGACCTGCGCTACTACAACGTGATCTACGAGCTGGCCGACGACGTCAAGGCCCTGCTGGAGGCGCGCCTGGCGCCGGAGATCCGCGAAGAGATCCTGGGCGTGGCCGAGGTGCTGGAGGTGTTCCGCTCGAGCAAGGTCGGCGCGGTGGCGGGCTGCCGGGTGGTCGAGGGCACGGTGTTCCGCGGCCGCCCGATCCGGGTGCTGCGCGAGCAGGTGGTGGTGTTCGAGGGCGAGCTCGAGTCCCTGCGCCGGCACAAGGACGACGTCGGCGAGGTGCCGAACGGCACCGACTGCGGCATCGCGGTGGCCGACTACGACGACGTGCAGGTGGGCGACCAGATCGAGGTCTACCGGCGCGTGGAGACCGCCCGCACGCTGTAGGCGCCGGCCATGCCTCCCGGCCCGCGCCCCGTCTCCGTGGGCGAGCAGATCCGCCGCCTGCTGGGCCCGGTGCTGCTGCACGAGGTGAACGACCCGCGCCTGCGCGGGCTCAACATCTCCGAGGTGGCCCTGAGCCGCGACCTGCGGCACGCCACGGTGTACCTGCTGAGCGCCGCGCCCCTGGACGCGGCGCGGCGCGCCGAGGCGCGGGCGGGGCTCGCCAGCTGCGGGCCGTTCCTGCGCCGCGTGCTCGGCCGGCGCGGCGGGCTGCGCTACGTGCCGGAGCTGCGCTTCGCTTTCGACGAGAGCGCCGAGGCGGCCCAGCGCATCGAGCGGCTGCTGGACGAGGCCGCCCCGCGGCCGTGAGCGGCGCGCCGGCGGCCGGCTGGCTGTTGCTGGACAAGCCCGCGGGGCCGAGTTCGGCGCAGGCCGTGGCCCGCGTCCGCTTCCTGTACGACGCCCGCCGCGCCGGCCACGCCGGCACCTTGGACCCGCTCGCCAGCGGCCTGCTGCTGGTCGCGCTGGGCGCGGCCACGCGCTGGTCCGGCCATCTGCTGGACGCGCCCAAGACCTACCGCTTCACGCTCCGGCTCGGCGTCGAGAGCCCGACCCAGGACGCCGAGGGCTTCGCCGGCGCGCCGCCGCCGGCGGCCGCGCCCGTCCCGGCGCTCGGCCGCGGGCAGATCGAGGCGCTGCTGGCGCGGTTCACCGGCCGGCTGCAACAGACGCCGCCGATGCATTCCGCGCTGCGGGTCGGCGGCCGGCGGCTGTACGATCTCGCCCGCCGCGGGCGGACGGTGCCGCGCGCGGCGCGCGACGTGGTGGTCGAGTCGCTGACCCTCGCGGCGGACCGGGGCGGGGAGTGGGACTTGGACGCGCGCTGCAGCAAGGGCACCTACGTGCGCGCGCTGGGCCAGGACCTCGGCCGGGCGCTCGGCTGCGGGGCTTACGTGAGCGCCCTGCGCCGCACCGCCGTCGGCGCGTTCGACGTGCGCGACGCGGTCGCGCCCGAATGGCTGGACGCGGCCGCGCCGGAAGCGCGCCGCGCGCGCCTGCTGCCGGCGGACGCGGCGCTGCCGGACTGGCCGGAAGTGGCCTGCGACGAGGCCCGGGCGCGGGCCCTGGCGCAGGGGCGGGCGGCGGCCTGCGGCGCGCCCGCGGGCGCGGTGAAGCTGCGCGGGCCGGACGGCGGTTTCCTGGGCGTCGGCGAGGTCGACGCGGCGGGGCTGCTGCGCCCGAAGCGCCTGATGCCGCTGCCGTAGCGGGCGCGGCGGCGGCGTGCCGCTAGAATGGCCGCCGGGAGGCCGCCTGCACATGGACGAGAAGGATTCCGCGCTGGCCGCCGCAGTGCGCGAAGTGGCCGGGGAGCTGCGCCGCCGCCGGCGGGCGCGGCTGCTGTGGCTGGCGCTCGGCGCGGCGCTGCTGGCGCTGCTCCTGTTGGCGCAGGGCGGCGAGTGGGAGGGCGCGGGCGAGCCCCACGTGGCGCGGATCGACATCTACGGCGTGATCCTGCCGGAGGCGCCGGCGAACGCCGACTGGATCGGCGCGGCGCTGCGCGAGGCGTTCGCGGCGCCGCAGGCGCGGGCGGTGGTGCTGCACCTCGACAGTCCCGGCGGCTCGCCGGTGCAGGCGCAGCGCGTCCACGCCGAGATCGCGCGGCTGCGCGCGGCGCATCCGGACAAGCCGGTGTACGCGGTGGCGGGCGACCTGTGCACCTCGGCGGCCTACTACATCGCCGCCGCGGCCGACGAGATCTACGTCGGCGAGGCCAGCATCGTCGGCTCGATCGGCGTCGTCGCCGGCGGCTTCGGCTTCGTCGAGGCGCTGCGCAAGTTGGGGATCGAGCGGCGGCTGACCACCGCGGGCGAGCGCAAGGCGATGCTGGACCCGTTCCTGCCCGAGGACCCGGGCGACCGCGCCCACCTGCAGGCGCTGGTGGACGAGCTGCACGGGCAGTTCGCGGCGGCGGTCAAGCGCGCCCGCGGCGCGCGGCTGGCCGCGCCGGACGCGGAGGTGTTCGACGGCCGCTTCTGGAGCGGCCGGCAGGCGCGGGCGCTGGGCCTGGTCGACGGCTTCGACGACGTGCGCGGAGTCGCGCGCGACCGCGTCGGCGTCGAAGAGGTCGTCGACTACACCTACGAAGAGGAGCTGCTCGAGCGCTTGGCGGACCGGATCGGCGCCCGGCTGGGGCTGCGGCTGGAGGGCGCGCTGCGCGCGCCGCTGCGGTTCTAGGCGGCGGCCGGCGGCGCCACGCCGGCTTCGCGCAGCAGGTCCGTCAGCAGCGCCATCGGCAGGCCGATCAGGGCGCTGGGGTCGTCGCCCCGGATGCGCCGCGTCAGGGTCGGCCCCAGGCCCTCGGAGCGGAACGCCGCGGTGCAGCGGTAGGGCCGCTCCCGCCGCAGGTAGTCCTCGATCTCGCGCTCGTCCAGCTCCCGGTACTCGACCGTGTGCGCGGCCTCCCGGTACTGCGGCGTCCCGGCGGCGGCGTCCAGCAGGCACAGGCCGGTGCGGAAGACGGCGGCGCGGCCGGACAGCCGGCGCAGCTGCGCGCGGGCCCGCTCGTGGGTCAGCGGCTTGCCGAGCAGTGCGCCGTCGAGCTCGGCGCACTGGTCGCTGCTGATCACCAGCGCATCCGGGTGGCGGACGGCGACCTCGCGCGCCTTGGCCAGCGCCAGGCGCCGCACGTACGCGGGCGCCGCCTCGCCGGCGTGGGGCGTCTCGTCGATCTCGGGCGGGTCGACGGCGAACTCCAGCCGCAGCCGCTCCAGCAGCTCCCTGCGGTAGGGGGAACTGCTGCCGAGGACCAGGGAGCGCATGGCGGCGGGGGATTATAAGGGGCGGGCCCGGGCGGGCAATCCCATATCTGCTGGCACCGGATTTCTTGCCCCCCTCCCCCTGAATTTGGTAGAGTCGCCCCACGAACGGGCGGCGCGGCGCGCGAGCGAAACGCGCCGGCCCGGACATGATCTCAATTCACGCCTGCACGAGGCAGGGGAGCACCAAAATGGCGTCAAGCATCAATATCACAGACGAGAATTTCGAGCAGTTTGCTGCCATCCTGAACGGTCTTTCGGCCGACTACCGGGACAAGCCGGAAGTCCGGACGCAGCTGGACGAGGATCCGCGCGAGTTCTTCGCTTCGCGCGGAGTGGCCATGCAGGCCGACACCGAGCTCCGGGTGGTCGCCAACACGGCGGACGTGTTCCACCTGGCGTTGCCGCCGAATCCGAATGCGGCGCTGCAGGACGATTCGCTCGAAGCCGTCGCCGGCGGGCAGACCCCGCACAGCAGCATCAGCACGTTCCCTTCCACGGTCAGTTCGGTCAGCTCCTACGAGGATTCGCCCGGACGCCGGTTCGACGGCACCTGAGAGCCGGGGCTTTGCCGCCCGCGCTCCCCGGGCCGGGGCGCGGGCGGGCGAGAGGGGCGGGCAATCCCACATGTCTTGGCACCGGATTTCTTGCCCCCCCCCCCCGCACTGCTAAAATCCGGCTCGAGACAAGTTCCGGCGCATGCGCGAACACGCTGAACCGGCACCAACCTTTCCACATCTGCGCGAAGCAGGGGAGCACCAGAAATGGCATCAAGCATCAACCTTTCAGAGGAGAACTTCGAGCAGTTCTCCGCCGACCTGACCCGCCTTTCGGAAGACTACCGGAATAAGCCGGAAGTCCGGGCGGAACTGGACGCGGATCCGCGGTCGTTCTTCGCTTCGCGGGGCGTAAACCTGCAGGCCGGCGCCGACTTCCGGGTGGTCGCCAACACGGCGGACGTGTTCCATATGGTGATCCCGCCGAACCCGAACGCGAGTCTGGACGACCGGTCGCTGGAGAGCGTCGCCGGCGGCACCGGCGCTCAGGCGAGCACGTTCAGCACGGTGATCGGCACGGTCAGCTCGGCCGGCACCCAGTAACCAACTCGGCGGCCGATCTCCCATTCCGCCGCGCCGGCGGCGGATGCTCCCGGGGCGGCGCGGTATAAACCGCGCCGCCCCGGATTGCGTCATGGACACCGCCTCCCTGCATGAGCGCCTGCGCGACCTCGGTCGGCGCATGGACGAACTCAGGGGGCATCTTTGACTGCGGCGCCAAGCGCGCGCGGCTGGCGGAGATCGTCCGGCGGCAGGGAGACCCCGCGCTCTGGCGAGACCCGGACCTGAGCCGCGCGCTGGGCCGGGGTGCGGGCGGGCGAGGGGGCGAGGGCAATCCCGCATGTCTTGGCACCGGATTTCTTGCCCCCCCCCCCCGCATTGCTAGAATCCGGCCCGAGACAAGTTCCGGCGCATGCGCGAAACGCGGCTGAACCGGCACGAACCTTTCCACCATCTGCGCGAAGCAGGGGAGCATCAAAATGGCATCGAGCATCAATCTTTCGGAGGAGAACTTCGAGCAGTTTTCCGCCGACCTGACCCGCCTTTCGGAAGACTACCGGGACAAGCCGGAAGTCCGGGCGGAACTGGACGCGGATCCGCGGTCGTTCTTCGCCTCGCGGGGCGTGGACCTGCAGGCCGGCGCCGACTTCCGGGTGGCCGCCAACACGGCGGACGTGTTCCACTTGGTGATGCCGCCGAATCCGAACGCGAGTCTGGACGACCAGTCGCTGGAGAGCGTCGCCGGCGGCACCGGCGCCCAGGCGAGCACGTTCAGCACGGTGATCGGCACCGTCAGTTCGGCCGGCACCCAGTCCGGCAGCTGAGCTCCCGTTCCGCCGCGCCGGCGGCGGCGGCTCCCGGGGCGGGGCGGTATAATCCGCGCCGCCCCGGACTGCGTCATGGACACCGCCCCCCTGCATGAGCGCCTGCGCGACCTCGGTCGGCGCATGGACGAGCTCAGGGGGCATCTTTGACTGCGAAGCCAAGCGCGAGCGGCTGGCGGAGATCGTCCGGCGGCAGGAAGACCCCGCGCTCTGGCGGGACCCGGACCTGAGCCGCGAACTGGGCCGGGAGCGGGCGCGGCTGGAGGAGACCCTCGGCGCCTACGACCGCCTGCGGGCGGAGCTCGACGGCGCCGGCGAGCTGCTGGAGCTCGCCGAGCAGGAGGACGACGCGGAAACCGCCGCGCTGCTCGGGCGCGAGATCGCGGGCCACGCCCGCGGCGTGCATGCGCTGGAATTCCGGCGCATGTTCCGCGGCCGCTTCGATCCCGGCGACGCTTTCCTCGAGATCCAGGCCGGCTCCGGCGGCACCGAGGCCCAGGACTGGGCCGAGATGCTGATGCGCATGTACCTGCGCTGGGGCGAGCGGCGGGGCTTCGCCGCCGACCTGATCGCGTACGCGCCGGGCGAGGTGGCCGGCATCAAGCACGCCGCCATCCGCTACCGCGGCGACCACTGCTACGGCTGGCTGCGCACCGAGACCGGGGTGCACCGGCTGGTGCGCAAGTCGCCGTTCGATTCCGGCAACCGGCGCCACACCTCGTTCGCCTCGGTGGTGGCCTCGCCGGCGGTCGACGACCAGATCGAGATCGAGCTCGACCCGTCCGACCTGCGCGTGGACGTGTACCGCGCCAGCGGCGCCGGCGGCCAGCACGTCAACAAGACCGAATCCGCGGTGCGCCTGACGCACCTGCCGAGCGGCGTGGTCACGCAGTGCCAGAACAGCCGCTCGCAGCACAAGAACAAGGAGATGGCCATGAACCAGCTGCGCGCCAAGCTGTACCGGCTCGAGGAGGAGAAGCGGCGCGCCGCCGAGCGGAAGGAGGCGGGCGAGAAGGCCGACATCGGCTGGGGCAGCCAGATCCGATCCTACGTGCTCGACCAGTCGCGGATCAAGGACCTGCGGACGCAGCACGAGTGCAGCGCGCCGCAGACGGTGCTCGACGGCGACCTCGACGCGTTCCTCGAGGCCAGCCTCAAGGCGGGGCTGTAGCCGTGGCCGAGCGGGCGCCCCGGGAAGCGGAGCTGCGCGCGGCGCGCGCCGGCAAGCTGGCGGAGCTGCGCGCCGCCGGCTGGGCCTGGCCGAACGACTTCCGGCCGACGCACCGGGCGGCCGAACTGCACGCGGCGCACGGCGCGGCGGCGGCGGAGGCGCTGCCGGCGGCGGAGCTGGCGGTGGCCGGGCGGATGATGCTCAAGCGCGTGCAGGGCAAGACCTCGTTCGTCCAGCTGCAGGACGAGAGCGGCCGCATCCAGCTGATGGCGCTGCGCGAAGCCCTGGGCGATGCGGCCTACGCGGAGTTCAAGCGCTGGGACCTGGGCGACGTCGTCGGCGCGCGCGGCGCGCTGATGAAGACCCGCACCGGCGAGCTGACCGTCCGGGTGCGGGAGCTGCGGCTGCTGGCCAAGGCGCTGCGCGCGCCGCCGGAGAAGTTCCACGGCCTGCACGACGTCGAGACCCGCTACCGCCGGCGCCATCTCGACCTGCTGGCCAACGAGCGGTCGCGGACGCTGTTCCGGCGCCGCAGCCGCCTGCTCGCGGAACTGCGCCGGCAGCTGGACGAGCGCGGCTTCCTGGAGGTCGAGACGCCGCTGCTGCACCCGGTCGCGGGCGGGGCCAAGGCGCGGCCGTTCGAGACTCGGCACGAGGCCCTGCACCGCACCCTGTACCTGCGCGTCGCGCCGGAGCTGTATCTGAAGCGGCTGGTGGTCGGCGGCTTCGAGCGGGTGTTCGAGCTCAACCGCAGCTTCCGCAACGAGGGCCTGTCGGCGCAGCACAACCCGGAATTCACCATGCTGGAGCTGTACCAGGCGCACGCCGATTACCGCGACCTCATGCGCCTGCTCGAGGAATTGCTGCCGGCGCTCGCCCGCGCCGTGCTGGGCGGGACGCGCGTATGCGTGCCCGCGGCGGCGGAGGACGAAGAGGATCAGGAGATCGACTTGGCCGAGCCGTTCGAGCGGCTGACCCTGCGCGAGGCCGTGCAGCGGCATTTCGCGGAGAAGCTGAGCAACGCTTCAGAGTCCGCCCCGCGCTCGTCGCTTCAGCGCTGGCGGCATTTCGCGGAGAATCCGGACTTGGACGACGCGGCGGCCTTGGCGGCGGAGTGCGCGGAACTGGAGATCGACGCCCCCGGCGATGAGAGCGCGGCGCTGCTGCAGTTGCGGCTGTTCGAGCACGCGGTCGAGTCGAAGTTGCTGCGGCCGACTTTCGTCACCGAGTACCCGGTGGCGGCCTCGCCGCTGGCGCGGCGCTGCGACCGCGACCCGGAGCGGGCGGAGCGCTTCGAGCTGTTCGCCGCGGGCCGCGAGCTCGCCAACGGCTTCTCCGAGCTGAACGACCCGGATGACCAGGCGGAGCGCTTCCGCCAGCAAGCGGAGTTGCGCGCCGGCGGCGACCCGGAGGCGATGCGCTACGACGAGGAGTACGTCCGCGCGCTGGAGCACGGCCTGCCGCCGACCGCCGGCGTCGGCGTCGGCATCGACCGGCTGGCGATGCTGCTGTGCGGCGAGCGCTCGATCCGCGAGGTGCTGCTGTTCCCGCAGTTGCGCGCGGCGGCGGACGAAGCTTAGATCAGCTCGTAGAAGCCGACCACCGCGAGCGCGCCCGCGAGCGCGCCGAGCGCCAGCAGCAGGGTCGCCAGCGGCGGCAGGCGGGGGCGCAGGATGTAGCCCGCGATCAGCAGCAGGGCCGCGAGCAGGAACAGCAGCGCGATGCGCGGCACGCTCACTCCGGCTCGGTCAGCGGATAGGGCAGGGGCAGCGCCGCGGCCGGCGCGCCCGTCGCCGCGCGCACCGGCTCTCCGGCCGACGCGACCCGCAGCGGCGCCAGCGCCAGCCAGCCGCCCTCCGGCAGCGCGCAGGCGTCGGCCACGCGGCCGCAGGCACGCGCGTCGCCGGCCGCGGCGGGGAACAACTCCGCGCCGGGCTCGGCCGGGGCGCCGTCCGGAAAACGCAGCAGGCGGGTGCGGTGCTTGATGCGGCCGCGGTAATGCATGCGGGCGACCACTTCCTGGCCCGGGTAGCAGCCCTTGTCGAAGCTGACCGCGTCCAGCAGGTCGAGGTTCAGGTGCTGCGGCGCGAACCGCTCGGCGCTGCCGGCGCGCACGAACGGCAGTCCGGCCTCGAGGTCCAGCCGCCGCCAGCGCTCGTCGGCGCCGGCGTCCGGCTCCGCATCGCCGGCCGCCGGGCGCAGCCGCAGCCAGCGCCCGCGCGCGTCCGGCCAGGCCAAGATCGTGTCGCCGCCGCGCTCGGCAACGGCGAGCGGCTCGGCGGGCGTTCCGGCGCCGGCCTCGAACGCGGCCAGGAAATCGTGCGCGGCGGTCGCGTCCTCGATCTCGACTTCGGCGCGCAGCCGGAACAACTGCAGCCGCCGGGCGACCGGCGCGCAGCGCTCGCGAGGCAGCAGCAGGCGCCAGCCGCCCGCCGCGGTCCTCCAGACCAGGAAGTCGGCCAGCACCTCGCCTTTGGGCAGGCAGTACGCGGACAGCTGCGCCCGGCCCGCGGGCAGGCCCTGCAGGTCGCTGGTGAACTGCCCGTGCAGGAATTCGGCCGCGTCGGCGCCGGCGATCTCCAGCAGCCCCCAGGCATGCAGCGGCGCGGCGGCGGGAGACGGCATCGGCGGAAAGCGGCGCGGAAAACGCCATTGTACCGCCGCCGGAGTCCCTCTCTGGCATAATACGCGCCCGTGTCCAGCGCGTCCGCGCTGCCGTCCCGACCGCCATGCCGGCCGAGCGCCCCGTTTCCCCGCACCTGCAGATCTACCGCCTGCCGCTGGCGGCGCTGCTGTCGATCAGCCACCGCATCACCGGCGTGCTGCTGACCGTGGCCGCCGTCGGGTTCGCGCTGCTGATCGCCGCGGCCGCGTTCGCGCCGGCCCTGTACGAGGGCGCCGCGGGCCTGCTGCGGAGCTGGCCCGGGCGGCTGTTCCTGATCGGCTGGACTTTCTGCCTGGCGCTGCACCTGTGCACCGGCATCCGCCACCTGGTCTGGGACACCTGCACGGGGCTCGGCGTCGCCGCGGTGCGGCGCAGCAACTGGCTGGTGCTGGCCGCCGCCGCCGGCCTCACCGCCGCCGTCTGGGCCGGCCTGCCGGCGTGAGCGGCGCGGCCGGCGCCCGGCGCCACTGGTGGCTCGAGCGCCTGAGCGCCGCCGCCCTGGCGCCGCTGTCGGTCTGGTTCGTGCATGCGCTCGCCGTCCAGGACCTGGAGCGGGCCGCCGCGTTCGCGGCCTGGCTGCGCCGCCCGGGGGAGGCGCTCCTGCTGGCGCTGTTCCTGCTGGTCTCGCTGCATCACGCCTGGCTGGGCCTGACCGTGATCATCGACGATTACGTCGCCGCGCCGGCGCGCAACCGCTGGACGCGCCGCGCCTGCCGCGCCGCGCTGCTGGCCGCGTTCGCCGCCGCGGCCGCCGGCCTGGCCCGCCTGCTGGGCTGAAGCGCCGATGGCCGCCGCCTATCCGCTGACCGAGCACCGCCACGACGTGGTCATCGTCGGCGCCGGCGGGGCGGGGCTGCGCGCCGCCCTCGGCATGGCCGCCGCCGGCCTGTCCACCGCCTGCATCACCAAGGTGTTCCCGACCCGCAGCCACACCGTCGCCGCCCAGGGCGGGGTCAGCGCCGCGCTCGGCAACATGGGCGAGGACGACTGGCGCTGGCACATGTACGACACCGTCAAGGGCTCGGACTGGCTCGGCGACCAGGACGCCATCCACTACATGTGCCGCGAGGCGGCGCCGGCGATCATCGAGCTGGAGCACTACGGCGTGCCGTTCTCGCGCACCGAGGACGGGCGCATCTACCAGCGGCCCTTCGGCGGCATGACCACCCGCTACGGCGAGGGCATCGCGCAGCGCACCTGCGCCGCCGCCGACCGCACCGGGCACGCCATCCTGCACACCCTGTACCAGCAGTCGCTGAAGCACCGCGCCGAGTTCTTCATCGAGTACTTCGCCATCGACCTGGTGATGGACGGCGACGGCCGCTGCCGCGGCGTGCTCGCCTGGGACCTGGCGGCCGGCGAGCTGCACCATTTCCGCGCCCACCAGGTGCTGCTGGCCACCGGCGGCTACGGCCGCGCCTACTTCTCCTGCACCTCGGCGCACACCTGCACCGGCGACGGCACCGGCATGGCGCAGCGCGCCGGGGCGCCGATGCAGGACATGGAGTTCGTGCAGTTCCACCCCACCGGCATCTACGGCGCCGGCTGCCTGATCACCGAGGGCGCCCGCGGCGAGGGCGGCTACCTCACCAACGCCGCCGGCGAGCGCTTCATGGAGCGCTACGCGCCGAACGCCAAGGACCTGGCCTCGCGCGACGTGGTCAGCCGCTCGATGACGGTCGAGATCAACGAGGGGCGCGGCTGCGGCGACGGGCGGGACCACATCCACCTGCACCTGGAGCACCTGGGGCCGGAGGTGATCCGCGAGCGCCTGCCGGGGATCGCCGAATCGGCGCGCATCTTCGCCGGCGTGGACGTCGCCCGCGAGCCGATCCCGGTGCTGCCGACCGTGCACTACACCATGGGCGGCGTGCCCACCAACCACCACGGCGAGGTGGTGACCATCCGCGGCGGCGACCCGGACGCGGTGGTGCCGGGGCTGATGGCGATCGGCGAGGCCGCCTGCGTGTCGGTGCACGGCGCCAACCGGCTGGGCTCGAACTCGCTGCTCGACCTGATCGTGTTCGGGCGCGCCGCGGCGCGGCGCGCGGCGGAGCTGGTGGCGCCGGGCGCGCCGCACCCCGAGACCGCCGCGGCCGCGCTCGAGCCGCTGCTCGAGCGCTTCGACCGCCTGCGCCACGCGGCCGGCGGCGCGCCGACCGCGGAGCTGCGCCTGAGCCTGCAGCAGGCGATGCAGAAGCACGCCGCGGTGTTCCGCACCGGCGAGACCCTGCAGGCCGGCCTGGAGCGGGTGCGCGCCGCATTCCGGGCGTTCGGAGACGTGGCCGTCGCCGACCGCTCGCTGGTCTGGAACACCGACCTGGTGGAGACGCTGGAGCTCGGCAACCTGCTGCCGCAGGCGGTGGCGACGCTGGAATCGGCGCTGCAGCGGCTGGAGAGCCGCGGCGCGCACGCCCGCGAGGATCACCCGGAGCGCGACGACGAGAACTGGATGAAACACACGGTGTGCTGGATCGACGGCGACGGCGCCGCCCGCATCGGCCACCGCCCGGTGCACATGCATACGCTGGACGACGAGGCCGAGGTGGTGCCGCCCAAGGCGCGCGTATACTGAGGAAGAACCCGCCATGGCCGAATTCACGCTGCCCGCCAACTCCGTCGTGCGCAAGCAGGGGGCGCGCCACCCGGCGCCGGCCGGCGCCGCGCGCCCGCGGACGTTCCGCGTCTACCGCTACGCGCCGGACGAAGGCGGCGGCCCGCGCCTCGACGAATACGGGGTCGACCTCGACCGCTGCGGGCCGATGGTGCTGGACGCGCTGATCAAGATCAAGAACGAGATCGACCCGACGCTGTCGTTCCGCCGCTCCTGCCGCGAGGGCATCTGCGGCTCCTGCTCGATGAACATCAACGGCGGCAACGCGCTGGCCTGCACCAGCAGCATCGCGGAGCACTCCGGCGCGGTGCGCGTCTACCCGCTGCCGCACATGCCGGTGGTGCGCGACCTGGTGACGGACCTGTCCGGCTTCTACCGGCAGCACGCGGCGGTGGAGCCCTGGCTGCAGGCGGCGGACGAGCCGCCCGCGCGCGAGCGCCGGCAGGACAAGGCCGACCGCGCCCGCCTCGACGGGCTGGAGGAGTGCATCCTGTGCGCCTGCTGCTCCACCAGCTGCCCGAGCTACTGGTGGAACCCCGACCGCTACCTGGGGCCGGCCGCGCTGCTGCAGGCCTGGCGCTGGCTGGCGGACAGCCGCGACGCGGCGACGGACGCGCGCCTGGACTTCCTGGCGGACAAGTTCCGGCTGTACCGCTGCCACACCATCATGAACTGCACCCAGGCCTGCCCCAAGGGCCTCAATCCGGCGCGGGCGATCGCCGAGATCAAGAAGATGGTGGCCACCCGCGGCGGCTGAGATGGCCGCGGAGGACCGCCTGCGGTGGCGCTGCCGGCGGGGCACCCGGGAGCTGGACCTGATGCTGGAGCGTTATCTCGAACAGGGCTGGCCGCGGGCCGGCGCGGCCGAGCGCGCCGCGTTCGAGCGCCTGCTGGACGCCCCGGACCCCGAGCTGCACGCGCTGCTGACCGGCGCGGCCGCGCCCGCGGAGCCGGAACTGGCGCGGCTGCTGGCGCGCATGCGCGCGGGCGATGCCGCCTGAACGCCGCCCGGCCGACGCCGCGGCCCGCGCCCGGGCGCTGGCGTGGCTCCACGACGCCAGCTACCAGTGCCTGGCGGCGCTGTGCCCGCAACTGCCGCGCCTGGACGCGCGGCCGGCGGTCCTGGTGGCCCGTCCCGGCGGCCTGCCGGCGCTGGAACTGCAGATCCGCGGCGGGTCCCGGCACACCGCCGACCTGCGGCTGGCGCCGCTCGACGGCGCGGCGGGGCCGCGCATGGAGCTGCGCGCCTATCACGATTCGCGGCAGGCCGAGCCGCTGCGCCCGGACGCCGCGCCCTGGCCCGGCGCGGGCGGCGGGCGGGGACGGGAGGCCTGGCTGGAGCGGCGCCTGGCGGACAACCGCCGGCTGCTCGCCGGGCTGCGGCGCTGCTTGGGCGCGGGGTATCATTTCGCGCCGAACGCGCGCCTGCGGACATGACGCACCCGAACTTCGAGCCCCAGCGGCCGGACTGCCTGCCGCCGGCGACGCGGCAGCTGAGCCTGCCGGGCGACTACGGCCAGGCCGACTTCGTCATGCGCCGCGGCGGGCGCTTGGCCCAGGTGCAGGTCGGCTGCGAGACCTGGGGCGCGTTGTCGCGCAACCAGGACAACGCGGTCCTGATCTTCACCGGGCTGTCGCCGACCGCGCACGCCGCCTCCGGCCCCGAGGACCAGACGGCCGGGTGGTGGGAGTACATGATCGGCCCGGGCAAGCCGATCGACACCGACCGCTTCTACGTGGTCTGCGTCAATTCCCTCGGCAGCTGCTTCGGCTCCACCGGGCCCGCGTCGCTCGATCCGGCCACCGGGAGCCCGTACCGGCTGGCGTTCCCGGAACTCGCCATCGAGGACATCGCCAAGGCCGGGCACCACGCCCTGCGCGAGCTGGGCGTGGACCGCGCGCACGCGGTGGTGGGGCCGTCCATGGGCGGCATGTCGGCGCTGGCCTACGCGCTGCAGTACCCGGACGAGCTGGAGCACCTGGTGGTCATCTCGGCCGCCTGCCGGGCGCTGCCGTTCACCATCGCGGTGCGTTCGCTGCAGCGCGAGATCATCCGCTGCGACCCGCATTGGCGCGAGGGCGATTACGACCTGGACGCGGAGCCGTTCTGCGGCATGCGGCTGGCGCGCAAGCTGGGGCTGATGTCCTACCGGGCGGCGGCGGAGTGGCAGCAGCGCTTCAGCCGGGCGCGGGTGCCGGCGCACCGGGCGGCGGCGGCGCCGTTCGGCATCGAGTTCGAGATCGAGTCCTACCTGGAGCACAACGCGCAGAAGTTCGTGCGCAGCTTCGACGCCAACAGCTACCTGTACCTGTCGCGGGCGCTGGACCTGTTCGACGTCGCCGAGCACGGCGGCTCGGTGAACGCGGGGCTGGCCAAGGTGCACGCGAAGCGCACGCTGGTGGTCGGCGTCGAGACCGACATCCTGTTCCCGGTCGGGCAGCAGGCGGAGATCGTCCGCGGCCTGCGGAAGGCGGGGCGCGAGGTGGAGTTCGTGCGCCTGGAGTCGATCCAGGGGCACGATTCTTTCCTGGTCGACGCGGAGCGCTTCGCGCCGGTGCTGCGGGACTTCCTGGACCGGACCTGAGAGGGCGCGTCCTATCATGCCGCGATAGTGCCGCGATAGTGCCGCGATAGTGCCGCGATAGTGCCGCGATAATCCCGGAATCACGCTGGAATCACGCCGAGATCATGCCGCGATAGTGCCGCGATAGTGCCGCGATAGTGCCGCGATAGTGCCACGATAGTGCCACGATAGTGCCGTGATTGATATGGGGTTATGCTTACCAACTGGCGAGTGATCCATTTCGGCAGGAATTGGCGCTACTCAGCATTCAGAAGTCTCCACCGTGTCGCAGGGCCAGACTTCATGGGTGTTGCTCGCTTTTCTCTCCTTAACGCCTCCAGAGCCCTCCTAACTTGGTGCTCGCTTGCAGGCGGCATCAGTCGGTCTCGGATTTCTCGCTTGGACAGCCCATCGTCACCCGCGCGTTCCAGCAGGGTGAGGATCATCCGTTTGCGATCATCCATCGCGTTGCGTTGCATAACTTCATGATCGCGCCAAAAGCGCACCGTCACGCATCCGTTTTTATCTAGAATTTCCGGGCGGGGCAGGCCGGCGTCAATCGTCAGTTTCGTCATTTCCAAGGTTCCTCGGCCCCAGTTTTCCGAAAATCCGCAACGGAAAAACGTATTCGCAATATCCGGATTCCAAGGTTCCGGATCATGCTCTTCCAGCAGTTTTTCCGGCGTCAGACCAAAATGCAGCGGGCCGATAGATGTCACTTCCAGACGATCGTCGTAGATGGCCACGCCGATGGAGCCGCCGGCAATCGAATAGTCGCGGTGGCATAGGGCATTGATCAGCGCCTCGCGGGTTGCGAGCGGCGGATAGAGGGGCTCATCCACACGCGCCATGCTGCCGGAAACGATTCTTCCGGCAATGGGCAGGGTCTCGCGCAAAAAACGCTCTGCGTGCTCAAGCAGGTCGAAAGCGTTCCCTCGGAACTGGCGGTTGTCCAGAAACTCTGAACGGTCGGTGCCCCGGAAGCGCGCTACGCGCAGCAGGCATTGCGACATCCTCGTCTCGACCTGTTCAGCTTTTCCGAACAGCACGACGGCTGATTTCTGCAGCACTTCATTCGAGTACAGGCCCAATCCTCTCAGCAATCGGGTAGGGTCGTCGCCGGGAGTATCCAGCCGCCCTCGTTGCCTTGCCAAGTTGACGATGCGGTGGATCCGGTTCGTATCGAGATCGTCGAGCGACCAATCTTCGGCCGGCCGGTTTTCCCACCGCGTACCCTCCCGGTGCGCGCGTTCCAGCAAGATACGATGGTATTCGTCGTCCGGCATCTCCGAAGTGGTGTTCCCTACCCGGCGATAGGGGGTGCGCTTGTACGTATACGGCGGCTTGTCCGCCGCCGGCACGGCGACTGCGATTACTTCGCGGTCCTTCGCCACAGGCACGCGGTCGATTCGCGGCGAGACCTGCGGACGGATTTCCCGAATCTCAGCACTTACATCCTCAATCGTTCGGTCGCCCACTTTCTGGCCGACGAGTTCGCCGTCCGGCATCACGCCGAACAGCACATATCTGCCGTTCGGCTGCGGCCGGTTGAGCATGCCGCAGATAGTCCTGGCGGCTTCGCCGCGCTGGCCCGTGCTCTTCTTGAGTTCCAAGAATTCGGACTCGCCCCGTGCGGCTAGTTCCTCAATCTGAGCGAGAGTCAAAGGAGGCATTAGAGAATTTTCCGGGCGGACGAAGAATTGCGGGATTCGGTGTGGCGCGCCGATGCTGCCTGCCGAGCAATCCGGCCCTCGGGAAAGCAGGCGCAGAGTTTGTCCACTTCGCAGCCAACGCTCGTCTTCGGCCCTCGAGGCAAACGGCAAATCAAAGTTTAACACGAGGGCATTCGCTGGAAATGCAGGCAGGGCTCCGTTTTCCGCAACGCAAAATGCGGCGCGGCAGGGCGGTGGCGTTCCGAGCGATTCGATAGCCCGAAGAGCAGGTGGCCGGATTTATTTCCGGGAGCCGTTCTAGATAAACTGTAGTTTGAGATTGCTGAACGCGGCTCGAGGTAGAAAGCAGACCGCCTCAGCCGCGCTCCTCCAGTCGCCGGTAGGCGCGCTTGGCGTGGCCGGTGTACAGCTGGCGCGGGCGGCTGATGCGGAATTCCCGGTCGGCCATCATCTCCGTCCAGTGCGCCATCCAGCCGGCGGTGCGGGCGATGGCGAACATCACGGTCGACATGTCCAGCGGGATGCCGATGGTCTTCAGGATGATGCCGGAGTAGAAGTCCACGTTCGGGTACAGCTTGCGGCGCACGAAGTACTCGTCTTCCAGCGCCGCCTTCTCCAGCTCCATGGCGGTGTCCAGCAGCGGCTTGTTGGGGTGGCCGCCGCCGTGCGCCTCCAGCACCTCGTAGCAGATCTTCCGGATCAGCTTGGCGCGCGGGTCGTAGTGCTTGTACACCCGGTGGCCGAAGCCCATCAGCCGCACGTGGTCCTGCTTGTCCTTGGTGCGCTCGATGTAGTCGGCGACCGGCACGCCGGAGTCGTGGATCTCCTCCAGCATCTGGATCACCGCCTCGTTGGCGCCGCCGTGCGAGGGCCCCCAGAGGGTGGCCGCGCCGGCGACCAGGGCCGCGACCGGGCTGGTCTCGGAGCTGCCGGCCATGCGCACGGTAGAGGTCGAGGCGTTCTGCTCGTGGTCGGCGTGCAGCACGAAGATGGTGTCCAGCGCGCGCGCCAGCAGCCCGTCCGGCTCTGCGCCGAACATCATGTACAGGAAGTTGGCGGCGTAGCCCAGCTCCGGATGCGGCGCCACCGGCTCCGCGCCGGTCCGGTAGCGGTGGCCGAGCGCGGCCAGCGTCGGCACCTGGGCCACCAGGCGGCGCGCCATGCGGTCGCGGTAGGCCGGGTCGAAGACGTCGATCTCGCCGTGGTAGGCGGCGGCCAGGCTGGTCAGGCCGGCCATCAGCATGGCCATCGGGTGCGCGTCCCGCTCGAAAGTCTGGAGCATCTCCCAGATGCGTCCGGGCAGGGGCATCAGGCCGGAGACGCCGGCGGTGAACTCGTCCAGCTGCGTGCGGGTCGGCAGCTCGCCGTACAGCAGCAGGTAGACCGTCTCCAGATGGCTGCTCGATTCCGCCAGCTCCTCGATGGGGTAGCCCCGGTAGCGCAGCAGGCCGCGATCGCCGTCGATGTAGGTGATCTCGCTGCGGCAGCTGGCGGTGGAGACGAAGCCCGGGTCGAGCGAGAAATACCCCAAGGACTTGTACAGGCCGCTGATGCTGACCGCCGGGGGGCCTTCGGCCGCCGCCGCCACCGGCAGGTCGGTCTCGTTCTTCCCGTTGACGAGGCGGATGCTTTTTTCCAGCATGATTTCAGTTAGTTACGGGAAAGTATTGCGAATGCTTTCAGGAGCAGGCCAAACGGGTCCGGGGTGTTCCGCCGGGTCTTCCGCCCGGTTCCGGCGCCGGGCGGGCCCGGGCCGCTGGAGA
Source organism: uncultured candidatus Poriferisulfidus sp. (assembly GCA_965242985.1). Taxonomy (GTDB): domain Bacteria; phylum Pseudomonadota; class Gammaproteobacteria; order Poriferisulfidales; family Poriferisulfidaceae; genus Poriferisulfidus. Next base: position 1,014,385 of record OZ251520.1, read on the forward strand.
ACGCGATTCTACACCATCGGGGCCGCGCCGCCGTTCATCCGGGCAGTCGCGCCAGGATGAAGCCGGCGACGGCCGGCGGGTCGTTCAGGTCCAGATGCGGCAGCGCCAAGCCCGGCGGCGGCGGCGCGTCGGTCGCCAGCGCGACGATGTCCGGGTCCTCCGGGTACAGGTAAGGATGGCCGAGCGCGGGCCGGTGCAGTTCGATCTTCGGCAGCGACTCGCGCTTGAAGCCCTCCACCAGCACCAGGTCCACCGCGCCGGGGTCGATCCGCGCCAGCAGTTCGGCCAGCCCCGGCTCCGGCTCGTCCGGCCCCAGCTCCCGCATCAGCGCCGAGCGGCGGGCGGAGGAGATCAGCATCACCCGCGCGCCCGCCTGGCGCAGCCGGTGGCTGTCCTTGCCGGGCCGGTCGATGTCGAATTCGTGGTGCGCGTGCTTGACCATGCCGACGCGCAGCCCGCGGCCGGACAGCAGCGGCAGCAGCCGGGTCAGCAGCTCGGTCTTGCCGGTGCCGCTGTAGGCGGCGAAGCCGAGCAGGGGGAAGGGCGCCTTGAGGCTCACGCCGCCAGCTCCTCGGGCGTGTTGATGTTGCGGAAGGCGTCCGCGTCGTCGAACGCCGCCGCCGCGTAGCCCTGCTGCTCGTAGAATTGGTCGATCTTGCGCCCGCCCGCGGCCAGGAATTTTTCCAGCGGCTCCGCGAGGCCGCGGCGCAGCAGCGCGAACACCGGCTGCAGCCGCCCGGCGCAGGCGGCCGCCGCGATCGGCGCGCCGCCGTCCTCCAGCGCGGCGGCCAGCCGCGCGCCCAGGTCGGGCGCGATGCGCGGGCAGTCGCACGGCGCGCACAGCACGAACTCGGTGTCCGCGAAGCGCAGGCCGGCCAGCATGCCCGCCAGCGGGCCGAGGAAGCCCGCCTCGGCGTCGGCGACCACCGGATGGCCGAAGCGCGCGTAGGCGGCGCGGCTGCGGTTGGCGTTGATCGCGAGCGCCGCGGTCTGGGGGCGCAGGCGCTCGAGCGCGTGCTCGATCAGGGGGCGGCCCCGGTACGGCATCAGGCCCTTGTCCGCGCCGCCCATGCGGCGCGCGCGGCCGCCGGCCAGGATCAAGCCGGTCAGGCGGTCGCGGAGGGCGGGGTCATCGGGCATGGCGCGGGACCGCGGGGCTTGAACCGCTGGGGTCCGAGAGCATTATGAGAGAAATGGGCGGATGCGATTTGGCGGCATTGCTCCCGTTGCAATTGGTCCAGCGGTTAATGCGAAGGGCGGGCGTCGGCTCGAGATCCGGTCTGGCTCTTCAATGCAGAGGATTCCGCGTTCGCAACTCCGGGAATAGTGAGAAGTCGCGGTCCCGCGTCCACAGGGAGTCCACGCCATGGACGAAACATAGGGCCGCGATTTTGGCATCGTGCACGCGAGGGCCGTACACCCCAGGGCGCACCAGAAAATCCTTCAGCACGCCGGAGAAATCGTCGGTTTCCGTGAGGAGGAAGCAGGTTGGCGCGTGCATCCAGTTGCATAACTGGCGCCAAGCGCTTTCTGCTGAGGTCGCGTGCTCTTTCCATAATTTGCGGTTGGTTACGACGCTCAAAAATTCGTAGCAGCACGGCCACGGAAGCGCCCAATCCCGGCTCCCGTCCACGAGGCCGCGAAGCACCTCTGTGGCGGCGGCATGTTCCGGCGCCACGCGGCGGTGCGCGTACACCAGCATGTTGGTGTCCACTGCGATCATTCCTGCGGCGACCGGTCGTAGCTCATTTCCAACATCTCTGCCCACGTGTACTTCTCGAACGGATTCGGTTCGCCGGGTTCGCCGACGCTCAGGTCCTGCCAGCAGTGGCGGGGCGCCGGCGTTTCCCGCTTCCCCAGCGCCATGCGCAACCCGCTCTCCACGATTTCCCGCAGGGTCCGGCCGGTCTGCCGCGCATGGCGTTTTGCGCGCAACAGCAATTCATCGTGGATGTCGATGGTGGTTTTCATATCTTCTGGCCCATATTGCCCATAATCCATAATATGCCACAACAATATAGAACTTGCAATAGCAGATTCTAGAGAACTTCGATGTTGCCGGAAGACCGGCGGCGCAGCGGTTGTGCTATCCTGCCGGAACTCCAGCGGCTTCCGCGCAATTTCCCCATGAGCGCCCCCGACGACCTTTCCGGCGATCAGCGCCAAGCGGTCGAGGCGGCCGTGTTCCGGCGCCTGGTCGAGCACCTGCGCGCGCATGCCGAGGTGCAGAACATCGACCTGATGAACCTCGCCGACTTCTGCCGCAACTGCCTGTCGAAGTGGTACGTGGCGGCGGCCGCCGAGCGGGGCGCGGAACTGGACTACGAGGCGGTGCGCGAGGCGGTGTACGGCATGTCCTACGCCGAATGGAAGCGGAAGCACCAGACCGAGCTCACGCCGGAGCAGAAGGCCGCGGCGGCCGCGCGCGCCGGGCGCGGGCCCTGACGCCATGTCCGCGGCGGTCCAGGAGGCGGGGCTCGGCGACGAGCAGCTGCTGCGCTACAACCGGCAGATCATGCTGCCGCAGATCGGCGTCGAGGGCCAGGAGCGCCTGCTGGCCGCGCACGTGCTGCTGCTGGGCCTGGGCGGACTCGGCTCGCCGCTGGCCATGTACCTGGCCGCCTGCGGCGTCGGCCGGCTGACCCTGATCGACTCCGACCGCGTCGAGCTGGCCAACCTGCAGCGGCAGATCCTGTACCGCAGCTCCGACCTGGGGGCGGGCAAGGCCGAGCGCGCGTTCCGCGCGCTGGCGGACCTCAACCCGGAGGTCCGCGTCGACGCCGTCGCCGAGCGGGCCGACTTGCCGCTGCTGCGCGAGCGGCTGCGCGGGGTCGACCTGGCGGTGGACGCGACCGACAACTTCGAGACCCGGCAGGCGCTCAACCGCGCCTGCGTCGAGGCTGCGGTGCCCTTGGTGTCGGGCGCGGTGGTCCGCATGGAGGGGCAGGTGGCGGTGTTCCGCAACCGCCGGCCCGGCGACGCCTGCTACCGCTGCCTGTTCGGCGCCGGGCCGGCGCCGGCGGAGAGCTGCGCGGAAAGCGGGGTGCTGGGGCCGGTGGCGGGCGCGGTCGCCGGCGTGCAGGCGGCCGAGGCGGTCAAGTGCCTGCTGGAGCTGGGCGCGCCGCTGTACAACCGCCTGCTGCTGTACGACGCGCTGCGGGCCGAGTGGAAGCGCATGGAGCTGACGGCGGATCCGGCCTGCCCGGTGTGCGCCGCGCCGCGGCCCGGGAGCGGCGGCCGGTGCTGATCCGGGTCGCCCGCCGCTCGGCGGAGCGGGAAAGCGCGGTCACCCCGCGCGCGGCGTACCTCCGGCGCCGGGATTTCCTGCGCCAGGCCGGCGCGGGCCTCGCCGCGGGCGCCTTGCCGCCCGGCGCCGCGGCCGCCGCGCGCGCGCTGGGGAAGCCCCGGCCCAGCCCGTACTCCACCGACGAGGCCCTGACCGACAAGCACGCCGCCACGCACTACAACAACTTCTACGAGCTCGGCTACGACAAGGACTCCCCGGCCGCGAACGCGCACCTGCTGCGGACCGAGCCCTGGAGCGTGGCGGTGGAGGGCCACTGCGAGAAGCCCGGCGTCTACGCGGTGGAGGACCTGGCGCCGCCGGACCGGCTCGAGGAGCGCATCTACCGGCTGCGCTGCGTCGAGGCCTGGTCGATGGTGATCCCCTGGCTGGGCGTGCCGCTGTCGCTGGCGCTCGAGAAGTTCCGGCCGACCTCGCGGGCGCGCTACGTCGCGTTCCAGACCATCCACGACCCGGAGAACCTGCCCGGCCAGCGCCGCGCCGTGCTCGACTGGCCGTACGTCGAGGGCCTGCGCATGGACGAGGCCATGCACCCGCTGACCCTGCTGACCGTGGGCATGTACGGCGAGGCGCTGCCGAACCAGAACGGCGCGCCGCTCCGCATCGTGGTGCCGTGGAAGTACGGCTTCAAGAGCATCAAGTCGCTGGTGCGCATCCGCTTCGTCGAGTCGCAGCCGCCGACCGCCTGGAACACCCAGGCGCCGGACGAGTACGGCTTCTACTCGAACGTGAACCCGGAGGTCCACCACCCGCGCTGGAGCCAGCGCCGGGAGCGGCGCATCGGCGAGTTCCGCAAGCGCGCGACGCGGCTGTTCAACGGCTACGCCGACGAGGTCGCCCACCTGTACCGGGGCATGGACCTGCACCGCCACTTCTAGGCCGCGGATGCGCCCGGCCGCGCCCCTGGGCTGGCTCAAGCCCGCGCTGTTCCTGCTGTGCCTGGCGCCGGCGGCGGAGCTCGCGCACGGCGCCTGGGCCGGCGCCCTAGGCGTCAACCCGCTGGAGACCCTGACCCGCAGCACCGGCGAGTGGACGCTGCGGCTGCTGCTGGCGACGCTGGCGGTGACGCCGCTGATCCGGCTGAGCGGGCGGCCCGGGCTGCTGCGGCTGCGGCGCATGCTGGGGCTGTTCGCGTTCTTCTACGCCTGCCTGCACTTCGGCACCTACCTGTGGTTCGACAAGTTCTTCGACTGGACGGAGATCTGGCTGGACGTCCGCGACCGCCTGTTCATCACCGCCGGGTTCGCCGCCTTCGCGCTGCTGGTGCCGCTCGCCGCCACCTCCACCCGCGGCATGCAGCGGCGCCTGGGCCGCGCCTGGAACCGGCTGCACCGGCTGGCCTACGCGGCCGCCGCCGCCGGCGTGCTGCATTACTTCTGGCTGGTCAAGGCGGACGTCTTCGAGCCGGCCCTGTACGCCGCGGCCTTCCTGCTGCTGATGCTGGCGCGCCTGCGCCGGCCGGGCGCGGTCAGCGCCCCCGCAGCAGGACGTCGCGGGCCTGGTTGATCTTGCGCGCCAGGTAGTCGTTGCCGCCGCGGTCCGGGTGCAGCTTCTGCGCCAGCGCGCGGTGCGCGGCGCGCACCGCGCCGGCCGGCGCGCCCGGGCGCACCCCCAGGATGCGGGCCGCGGTGGCGGCCGACATCGCCGGCTCGTCGAAGTCGTCCGCCGCGCCGGCGTCGCCGCCGGCCGGGCGCCAGCCCGGGCGGGCGCGCTGCAGGTACGCGTGCAGCAGCGCCAGCGACTGCGGGTCGCCGCCGCAGTCGCGGCGCAGCGCCTGCAGTTCGCCGTCGCCGAGGCCGGACAGGCGGCGGCCCGCGAGCGCCCCCCGCAGCACCACGCCGTCGACCGCGCCGGTCCGGCGGTCCAGCGTCAGCTCGAGCCAGGCCGCGCGCAGCCGCGCCCGCCGGCCGGCGAACAGCCGCGCCGCGAACGGCAGCAGCGGCAGCAGCCGGGGCAGCAGCAGGGCCAGCTTGCCGAGGACCGGCAGGGCCGCGCCCGCGACCGCGACCAACCAGTGCGCCCGCCCGGCGAGCGCCAGGGCGATCAGCCCGGCGGCGGCGGCGACCGCCAGCCATTGCCACATCCGGCGCGGCGATTGGCGGTACAGCCGCCGCAGGCCGAAGCAGATTCCGGCCAGCAGCAGCAACAGGAGCAGGACGCGCAGCAAGGCCGGCCGGCGGGTAGTACAATGCAAGTTCCGGCAACCATAATCATAACCGCACGGAGGAACGCCGATGAAACAGGCAATCAAGGTTTCCGGCCTGGATCTGAACATCCACGTCGAGGAGAAAGGGACGGACGGCCCCGCGCTGCTGATGGTGCACGGCATCCCGACCAACAGCCGCCTGTGGCGGCACGCCCAGGGGCTGCTGGCCGACCGCTACCGCACCTACGCCATGGACATGGTCGGCTACGGCCAGTCGGACATGCCGCTCGACAAGTTCCAGCACACCCTGACCAACCAGGCGGAGGCGATCCGCGCGGTCATCGACGGCCTGGGGCTGGCCGGCGAGGTCATCCTGGTCGGACACGACCACGGCGGCGGCGCCTGCCAGATCCTGGCGTCCAAGTATCCGGACAGCATCAGCCGCCTGGTGCTGATCAACCCGGTCGCCTGGGACTACTGGCCGGTGCTGGAGGTGGAGGCCTTCAACCCGCTGGTCGGCGCCCCGGACGAGGTGCTGCAGCAGGCCATGGGGCAGGCCGCGGCCGGCTTCGCCGCGCTGCTGCGGCAGGGCAGCCACGACAAGATCGCCTTCACCGACAAGAACGTGAAGGAGAACTACCTGTCGTTCTGGGCCCGCGGCCCGGGCCTGACCGGCTTCAAGTCGCTGACGCACATCTGCGCCGAGCCCACCGCGCAGGAGACCCTGGACGTCGACCACAGCAAGATCGTCTGCCCGACCATGATCTGCTGGGGCCTGCACGACGTCTGGATGCCGGTCGAATCCGGCCGCCGCCTGAAAGCGGCCATCGCCGGGCCGTGCCGCCTCGAGGTCATCGAGCGGGCCGGGCACTACGTGCTGGAGGACCGCCCGGAGGCGGTCGCCGACCGCATCGACGACTTCGTGACCGAGTGGGCCGGCGTCAAGCTCTGAGGCGGGCGCCTCAGTCCAGCAGTCCGCGCACCGCGTCGCGCTCGGCCAGCAGTTCTTTCTCGTTGGCCTGCAGGCCGGCGCGGGCGAAGTCGTCGAGCTCGAGCCCCTCGACCACTTCGTGGCGGCCGTCGCGGCAGCGGCAGGGCAGCGAGTAGATCAGGCCCTCGGCGAGCCCGTAGTGGCCGTCGGACAGCACGCTCATGCTGACCCAGTCGTCGGCCGCGGTGCCGTGCAGCCAGTCGCGCATGTGCGCCAGCGCGGCGTTCGCCGCCGACGCCGCCGAGGAGGCGCCGCGGGCCTCGATCACCTGCGCGCCGCGCCGCTGGATCAGCGGGATGAAGGTCTCGCGGTACCAGGCGGGCGCCGCCAGCTCGCCGGCCGGGCGGCCGGCCACCAGGCAGTAGCTCAGGTCCGGGTGCATGGCCGGGGAGTGGTTGCCCCAGACGGTCATGCGCCGCACGTCGCCGACCGGCGCGCCGGCATGCAGCGCCAGCTGCGCGCGGGCGCGGTCGTGGTCGAGCCGGGACATCGCCGCGAACTGCGCGGGCTCCAGGTCCGGCGCGTGGCGCAGCGCGATCAGGGCGTTGGTGTTGGCCGGGTTGCCGATCACCAGCACGCGCGCATCGCGGCGGGCGTGGTCGTTCAGGGCGCGGCCCTGCGGGCCGAAGATCTTGCCGTTCTCGGCCAGCAGGTCGCTGCGCTCCATGCCCTTGCCGCGCGGGCGGGCGCCGAACAGGAACGCGCAGTCGGCGTCGCCGAAAGCCGCCGCCGCGTCGGCGGTGCAGACCACCTCGCGCAGCAGCGGGAACGCGCAGTCCTCGAGCTCCATGGCGGTGCCGGCCAGCGCCGGCAGGGCGGGCGGGATGTCCAGCAGCTGCAGCGCCACCGGCTGCTGCTCGCCGTACAGGTGGCCGGCGGCGATGCGGAAGATCGCCTGGTAGGCGATGTTGCCGGCGGCGCCGGTGACGGCGATGCGCTTGAGCGGGGCGGTCATGGGCGGTCGGGGCGGCGGCGGAACCGGAATCCTAGCATCAGTGGGCGCGGTGCGGCCGGGCCAGGTACTCGGCGGTGCCCATCTCGCGCAGGCGGCTCGCGGCGCGCTCGAACTCGCGCGCCAGCCGGGCGCCGCGGTACAGCTCGCCGGGCGGCGCGGCGGCGGACACCGCCAGCTTCACGCCGCGGTCGTAGAGCTCGTCGATCAGGTGCACGAAGCGGCGCGCCGCGTCGTCGTCCTCGGGGCCGAACGCCGGCACCCCGGACAGCAGCACCAGGCCGAAGCAGCGGGCGATCTCGATGTAGTCGTCGACGCTGCGCGGCGTTGCGCACAGGGCGTCGAAATCGAACCAGATGGCGTCGTGCGAGAGGCGGCGCACCGGGATCTGCCGGCCCGCCACCTCGACCGCGGTGTCGGCGCGCACCAGCTCGGAGGCGACGCGGTCGAAGTGGCGCTCCAGCGCCGGCGCGGCGGCGCCGGCGGGCGTCACGCAGTAGGTGTCGGCGTCGCTCAGGTGCAGGGTGCGGTAGTCGGTCCCGGCGGACAGCTCGTGCACCAAGAGGCGGCGCTTGAGCAGCGCGATCGCCGGCAGGAAGCGGGCCCGCTGCAGGCCGCCCTCGTACAGCCCGTCCGGGTGGGTGTTGGAGGTGGCGACCAGCACCGCGCGGCGCCGGCACAGGCCGTCGAGCAGTTCGCCCAGGATCATGGCGTTGGCGATGTCGGCGACGAAGAACTCGTCCAGGCACAGCACCCGGTAGCGGTGCGCCAGTTGCGCCGCGATGCGGTCCAGCGGGTCGCGGCGCTCGCCCAGCCGCTTCAGCTCCAGGTGCACGAAGCGCATCAGGCGGTGGAAGTGCAGCCGCCGCTTCTTGCGCAGCGGCAGGGTGTGGAAGAACAGGTCCATCAGGCAGGTCTTGCCGCTGCCGACGCCGCCCCACAGCCACAGCCCGTCCGGCTCGTCCGGCCGCCGGCGGCGGACGACGCGGGCGAGCCGGGAGCGCAGCACCGCCGGCGCCCGGGAGCGGCGGGTCAGGTGGTCGAACACCTCCTGCAGCCGCTCGGCGGCGGCCGCCTGGGCGGGGTCGGGCAGGAGCTTGCCGCGGCGGACCGCCGCGCGGTAGGCGTCGAAGAACACGGCGGCGCGGTCGGCGGAGGGAAGAGAGGGCGGCGGCGCGCGGCGGCGGTCCGGGCCCGATTTTATCCGCATCCGCGGGCCGCGCCCGGTTCGGCCGTTCCCCGCGCCCGGGCGGCGGCCGCGGGCGCGCGGCCGCCGACGGCGGAGGAAACCGGCGTTTTCCGTCGCCGGCCGGCCGGTTTCGGGCCTCGTGGTACACTGCGAATCGGCAACGGCTTTCCCTGATGTCCGGCTGCGCGGCGGCGGGCATGGGGCGGGCCGCACATCGGAACCAGCCGGGGAGAACGGCATCGTGGGACAGCAGGCGGCGGAGAACCGGGGCGGTGCGGGGCGCGGCTTGGCGCGGACCGGGGAGTCGGCCGAGGCCGGGCCGGGGGACCTCGAGCCGCGCGTGGTCCGTCTGGAGGTCGGGTTTGCCGATCTGAAGTCGCATTTCGAGCGTTCGGAGGAGCGCTGGGAGAAATGGCGGAGCGAAGATCGCCGGCGGCATCTGGAGCAGAGGAAAGAGCAGGCGGAGTTCCGGGAAGAGCTGCGAAAGGATCAGGCGGAGCTCCGGAAAGAACTGCGAGAGGATCAGGCGGAGTTCCGGAAAGAGCAGGTGGAGTTCCGGGAAGAACTGCGAAGGGATCAGGCGGAGTTCCGGAAAGAGCAGGTGGGGTTCCGGGAAGAACTGCGAAGAGAGCAGGCGGAGTTCCGGAAAGAACAGAGAAGGGAGCAGGCGGAATTCAAGAAAGAGGTGGCCGCCGCTTTCCGGGAGGTGGGCGCCAACTTCCGCAGGATCGACGGGAAATTCGAGGCGATGGGCCGGGAGATAGCCGCGAGCGCTCGCCGGGTCGACGAGAAATTGGCGGTGATGAGGGAAGAGATCGGGCAGCTCGATCAGCGGTTCGTCCGCCGCTTGGAATTGGCCGTCGCAGTGATCTTGGCGGCTGTCCTCGGCAGCGGCATCTTCGGCTGACGGCAGGTTTCCCCGGCGGGGTTCGCCGCGCTGGATGATCCGCTCGGCCGGCATCGAAAAACGCGGCGGAGAGGCTGGCGGGGGAATGCAAGATGGCGGCGCGAAGCGCGCCGAGGCCGGCGGCGGCGTGATCCGCACCCGCTTCGCGCCCAGTCCGACCGGCGCCCTGCACTTGGGCGGGGCGCGCACCGCGCTGTTCAACTGGCTGCTCGCGCGCCATGCCGGCGGCGCGTTCCTGCTGCGCATCGAGGACACCGACCGGGAGCGCTCGACGGATGCCCACCGCCGGCAGATCGAGGCGGCGCTCGAGTGGCTGGGCCTCGATTGGGACGGCCCGGCCGCGCGGCAGTCCGAGCGCGCCGAACGCCATCGGGAGCGCATCGGCGAATTGCTGGATGCCGGCAGCGCCTACTACTGCGACTGCCCGCCGAAGCGGCTGGAGGAACTGCGCGCGGAACAGCTGCAGGCCGGGCTCAAGCCCCGCTACGACGGCCGTTGCCGGGAGCGCGGCCTGGCGCCCTCCTCCGGGCGCGCGGTGCGCCTGAAGACGCCGCGCGCGGGCGCGGTGGAGGTGGTCGACCGCCTGAAGGGCGCGGTGCGCTTCGACAACGCGGAGCTGGACGATCTGGTGATCGCGCGCGCCGACGGCAGCGCGACGTACCACCTGGCGGCGGTGGCGGACGACATCGACGCCGGCGTCACGCACGTATTGCGCGGCGACGACCACTTCAACAACACCCCGCGCCAGCTGCACCTGTACGCCGCTTTCGGCGCGCCGCCGCCGGCGTACGTCCACTTGCCGATGATCCTGGACGAGCGCGGGCGCAAGCTGTCCAAGCGCGCCAGCGGCATGGACGTGCTGGATTTCCGCGAGCGGGGGGTGTTGCCCGCCGCGCTGCTCAACGCGCTGGCCCGGCTCGGCTGGGCGCGCGGCGACCAGGAGCTGTTCGACCGCGCGGAACTGGTGCGGCGGTTCGACTTGGACGGCCTCAACCGGGCGCCGGCGCGCCTCGACCCGAAGAAGCTCGCGTGGCTCAACCGGGAGCATCTGCGGCGGGCGGGCGCGGCGGAGCTCGAGGCCGAGTTCGCTTGGCACTGCGCGCGCGCGGGGCTGGACGCCGGGCGGTTGCCGGCGGACGCGCGCGGCGCGCTGCTGGAGGTGCAGCGCCGGCGCTGCCGGGACATGGCCGAGCTGGCCGCGCAGAGCCGCTTCCTGCTGGAGGACGCGCCGGCCATGGATCCGGAGGCGCGCGCGCGGCTGCTGACGCCGGCGGCGCTCGAACTGCTGCGCGGACTGCGCGGCGAACTGGAGGCGGCGGCGGACTGGAGCGCGGCGGCGCTCGATACGCTGCTGCGCGGCTACTGCGAGCGCCGCGACTGCAAGCCCCGCGCGGCGGCGGCGCCGCTGCGGCTCGCGGTCACCGGCGGCACGGTCTCGCCCGGCATCGGCGACACCTTGGCGCTGCTCGGCCGGGAGCGCGCCTTGGAACGGCTGGCGGCGGCGCTTGACGGATCTTTCTGCGAATAAAGAGGCGCGGTGGGAGCGGGTTCTGGCCATGGCCGCGCGTGGGCAGTTTGAAGTCCGCCGTCCAGCGCCCGCAGAAGCAAGCCGCTCTGGCCGCTTTCCGCCCCCGGGCTCCGGTTCGGGAGCGATCCGCCGCCTCGGCGAATTCGCGGGTCAAGCGGCGTGGCGGAAGAGCCCGGCCTCGGCGGCCGGCTGGAGGCGGAGCCGGGTTATGGGCTGAAGCCTTCGTGGAGCGGAGGCTTGCTGACGCTGGGCGGTGAAGTGGGCGAGGAGGCGGGCATCGCCCGCGGCTCGACAGGCGCGGCGACGCTGGGGCTGGAGCTGGAGTTGGGCGACTTGAAGCCGGACGGCATCGAGCACAACCTGATGGTGACGGGCGAACTGCGCTTTTAGGCCAGCGACAGACCGCCGGATGCGCGGCCGGTCTCCGTGATTTTTCCGGCAAGATTGAAAACCCTGCCGCGGCAGGCCCCATGCTATACTTCAAAACCGTGGCGCAGTGCGCTTGACGCGGCAGGACTCGTCTCTAGGACATGACCGGAATCTCCCGCTGGAAACTGTTGCCGGCCGCGCTCGCGCTGGCCGCGGCGGCGCCCGCCCACGCCTCGGTGCTGGAAGAAGTCCGCGCCGCCGGCGCGCTGACCTGCGGCATCAATCCCGGCCTCGCCGGCTTCGCCTACACCGACGACGACGGCCGTTGGATCGGCTTCGACGTGGCCTATTGCCGGGCGCTCGCGGCCGCGGTGCTGGGCGACGCGGAGCGGATCAAGTTCGTCAACGTCACCACCAAGAACCGCTTCGCGCTGCTGCAGTCGCGGGAAATCGACGTGCTGGTGCGCAACACCACCTGGACGTTCTCGCGCGACGTCACCCTGGGGCTGACCTTCGCCGGCGTGAACTTCTACGACGGGCAGGGCTTCCTCGGCCGCCGCGCCCTCGGCGTCGCCAGCGCGACCGAGCTCGGCGGCGCCTCGGTCTGCATCCAGACCGGCACCACCACGGAACTGAACCTGGCCAACTTCTTCCGCCGCCACGGCATGGACTACGAGCCGGTGACCATCGAGACCAACGCCGAGGCGCGGGCCGCCTACGGCAGCGGCCGCTGCGACGTCTTCACCACCGACACCTCGGGCCTGGCCGCCACCCGCTCGACGCTGGCCGACCCGGACGCGCACATGATCTTCCCCGAGATCATCTCCAAGGAGCCGCTGGGGCCGGTGGTGCGGGAGGGCGACGAGCAGTGGGCGGACATCGCGCGCTGGGTGCTGAACGCGCTGGTCCTGGGCGAGGAGCACGGCCTGACGCAGGCCAACGTCGCCGAGCGGGCGGCCGCCGGCAGCGACCTGACCGTGGTCAACCGGCTGCTCGGCCGCGAGGGCAGCGCCGGGGCCGACCTGGGGCTGGACGCGGACTGGGCGGTGCGGGCGATCGCCGCGGAGGGCAACTACGCGGAGATCTTCGAGCGCTACGTCGGCGCCGGGAGCAAGCTGGGCCTGGCGCGGGGCTTGAACGCCCTGTACCGGGACGGCGGCCTGATCTATTCGCCGCCGTTCCTGTGAGCGGCGCGGCCTGAAACGCAGCGTGCGCCGCGCCGCCCGCCGCTCGTGGCAGGACGGCCTGCGCTGGCTGTGGCTGCACGAGCACGCGCGCGGCGCCATCCTGCAGGCGCTGCTGCTGCTCGGCCTGGCGGCGGGCGTCGCGGTCATCGCCGTCAACACCCACGACAACCTCGAGCAGGCCGGCATCGCGCTCGGCTACCGCTTCCTGGCCGACGTCGCCTCGTTCGACATCAGCCAGCGCCTGATCCACTACGACGGCCAGTCCACCTACGCGCGGGCGCTCCTGGTCGGCGGCCTGAACACCGTGCTGGTGGCGGCGCTCGGCATCGTCGCCGCGACCCTGATCGGCTTCGCCGCGGGCATCCTGCGGCTGTCGAACAACTTCCTGATCAGCCGCATGGTCGGCGCCTACGTGGAGTTCACGCGCAACGTGCCGGTGCTGCTGCAGATCATCTTCTGGTGGGTGGTGATGCTGAACTTGCCGCTGACGCGCGAGAGCATCGTGTTCGGCGACCTGATCTACCTCAACAACCGCGGCGTCCGGCTGCCGGGGCTGGACTTCGGCCCCGGCGCGGGCTGGGTGCTGCTGGCGGCGCTGGCCGGCGGCGCCGGCACGTGGCTCGCGGCGCGCCGCTCCCGCCGCCGCCGGGAGCGCACCGGGCACGGACTGCCGATGCTGCGCATCGGCCTCGCGCTGCTCCTCGGCCTGCCGCTGGCCGCGTACTTCCTGCTCGGCCAGCCGTTCGCGCTCGACGCGCCGGTCGCCGGCCGCTTCAACCTGCAGGGCGGGATCAACCTCAAGCCGGAGCTGCTCGCGCTGTGGGTCGCGCTGTCGACCTACACCGGGGCGTTCATCGCCGAGATCGTGCGCGGCGGCATCCTGTCGGTGCGCGCCGGGCAGACCGAGGCGGCGGCGGCCCTCGGCCTGCCGCCGAAGCTGGTGGTGCGCAAAATCGTCCTGCCGCAGGCGCTGCGCGTGATCGTGCCGCCGCTGACCAGCCAGTACCTGAACCTGACCAAGAACTCCTCGCTGGCGGTGGCGGTCGGCTACCCGGACATCGTCTCCGTCGGCGACACCATCCTCAACCAGAGCGGGCAGGCGCTGGAGGTGATCTCCATCTACATGCTGTTCTACCTGTTGCTGAGCCTGCTGACCTCGGCGTTCATGAACTGGTACAACGCCCGCATCGCGCTGGAGCGCCGGTACCGATGAGCGCTTCCCGGCCGCTCCAGGACCGCCGCCCGCCGCCGGCGCTGCACTACGGCCTGGTGGGCTGGCTGCGCGCCAACCTGTTCGCCGACCCGCTCAGCGCGGCGCTGACCCTGGCGGGCGCGGCGCTGCTGTGGCTGGCGGCGCCGCCGCTGTTCGACTGGGCGCTGTGGAGCGCCGATTTCCGCGGCGCGAGCGGCGACGACTGCGGCGGGGCGGGGGCCTGCTGGGCGTGGGTGGACCAGCGCCTGCACCAGTTCCTGTACGGCTTCTACCCGGCCGAGGCCTACTGGCGGGTCAACCTGGCGCTGGCGCTGCTGGCGCCGGCGCTGGCGTACGTGCTGTTCCGCGGCCTGCCCGGGGCGCGCTGGGGCCTGCGCTTCGCCGCGGCCTATCCGCTCCTCGCCGCGGTGCTGCTCACCGGCGGCTTCGGGCTGGAGGAGATCCCCACCGACCGCTTCGGCGGCTTCATGCTGAATCTGGTCGCCGGCCTCGCCGGCATCGCCCTGTCGCTGCCGCTCGGCGTCCTGCTGGCGCTCGGCCGCCGCTCGCAGCTGCCGCTGGTGCGGGCGCTGTCGGTGGCGTTCATCGAGGGCTTCCGCGGCGTGCCGCTGATCACGCTGCTGTTCGTCGCGGTGGTGGTGCTGCAGCTGTTCCTGCCGCCGCAGGTGACGCTGGACCAGCTGCTGCGGGTGATGATCATGATCACGCTGTTCGCCTCGGCCTACATGGCGGAGGTGATCCGCGGCGGCCTGCAGGCGATCCCGGCGGGGCAGTACGAGGCCGCCGAGGCGCTGGGCCTGGGCTACTGGCAGGGCCTGCGCCTGATCATCCTGCCGCAGGCGCTGCGCATCTCGATCCCGGGCATCGTCAACACCTTCATCGGCCTGTTCAAGGACACCACGCTGGTGCTCATCATCGGCCTGTTCGACATCCTCGGCCAGGCGCGCCTGCTGCAGACCAACCCGGACTGGCTCGGCAAGGTCGACCACGAGACGTTCCTGCTGGCGGCGCTGTTCTTCTTCGCCGTCTGCTTCTCCATGTCGCGCTACTCGCGCCGGCTGGAGCGCCGCTTGGCCGTCGGCCGGCATTGAGGGGCGGGGGAGAGCATGGCCGCCGCGAAGCCCGCCGCCGACGCGATCATCCGGATCGCGGGCCTGAACAAGTGGTACGGGGAGTTCCACGTGCTGCGCGACGTGGACCTGGCGGTGGCGCGGGGCGAGAAGATCGTCATCTGCGGGCCGTCCGGCTCCGGCAAGTCCACCCTGATCCGCTGCATCAACCGGCTGGAGAAGCACGAGGAGGGGCGCATCGAGGTCGACGGCACCGAGATCAGCAACAACCTGGAGCACATCGAGCTCATCCGCCGCGACGTCGGCATGGTGTTCCAGCAGTTCAACCTGTTCCCGCACCTGACCGCGCTGGAGAACTGCACCCTGGCGCCGGTGTGGGTGCGCAAGCTGTCGCGCGCCAAGGCCGAGGCGCTCGCCATGCGCCACCTGGAGCGGGTCCAGATCCCCGACCAGGCCGGCAAGTACCCGGGGCAGCTGTCGGGCGGGCAGCAGCAGCGGGTGGCGATCGCGCGCGCCCTGTGCATGGAGCCCAAGGTGATGCTGTTCGACGAGCCGACTTCGGCGCTGGACCCGGAGATGATCCACGGCGTGCTGGACGTCATGATCGAGCTGGCCCGCTCCGGCATGACCATGCTGGTGGTCACCCACGAGATGGGCTTCGCCCACGAGGTCGCGGACCGCGTGATCTTCATGGACAGCGGCGAGATCGTCGAGCAGAACACGCCCGCCGAGTTCTTCGAGCGCCCGCGCTCGCGCCGCGCCAAGCTGTTCCTCAGCCAGATCCTGCAGTAGGGGGAGGCCGTGGCCGCGACCGCCTGGGTCCGCTTCGAGCGGCAAGGCCGCATCGGCTTCGGCCGCCTGGAGGACGGCGCGGTGCGCGTTTGCCGGGGCGACATGTTCGCCGCGCCCGAGCCCGCCGGCGAGACGCTGCCGCTCGCCGACGTGCGCCTGCTGACGCCGACCGCGCCGAGCAAGATGCCGGCGCTGTGGAACAACTACCGGGCGCTGGCGGCGGAGAAGGGGCTGGCGGCGCCCGCCGCGCCGCTGTACCTGCTGAAGGCCAATTCCTCTTTCCTGGCGAGCGGCGAGACCATCCGCCACCCGCCGGAGCTGGCCGAGGACGTGTTCTACGAGGGCGAGCTCGGCATCGTCGTCGGCCGCGCCGCGCGGCGGGTCGGCCCGGCGGAGGCCGCGGCGTGCATCTTCGGCTACACCTGCGTCAACGACGTCACCGCGTTCAGCCTGCTCAAGGACTACCCGGGCTTCGACCAGTGGACGCGCGCCAAGGGCTACGACACCTTCGGCGCGTTCGGCCCGGCCGCGGTGGCCGGCCTGGACTGGCGGGAACTGCGGATCGTGACCCGGGTCGACGGCGAGGAGCGGCAGAACTATCCCGCCAGCGACATGATCCTGCCGCCGGCCGAGATCGTCTCCGCGCTGTCGGCCGCCATGACCCTGCTGCCGGGCGACGTGATCTGCTGCGGCACCTCGCAGGGCCTGGGGCCGATGCCGCGCGGCTGCACGGTGGAGGTCGAGATCGCGGGGATCGGCACGCTGTCCAATCCCTACCGCTAACCCCGCTAGGCGGCCGCCCGGGCGGGCGGGGGCAGCTCGATCACTTTCTGCGGCTGGAACGCGGCGCGCTCCCGGCCCGGATAGCCGCGGGCGTTGTTGACCAGGCGCGTGGCGCCGAGGCGGAAATCCGCCGGGTGGTGGGTGTGGCCGTACAGCCACAGGTCCGGCGCGTGCCGGCCGACCAGGTCGTCGCAGTTGGCGACGAAGTACGGGTTGAGGACGTTGCCGCGGAAGCGCTCCGCGATGCATCCCGCCGCCGGCGCGAAATGCGTGACCGCCACGTTGCAGGCCGCCCGCGAGGCGCCCAGGGCGCGGTCCAGCCAGGCGCGCTCGCGCCGGTGCAGCCGGGCGCAGTCCTCGACGCCGTACAGCCGGTCGCCGTAGCGGATGCAGCGGAAGTCGTTGAGCGAGGTGCGGGCCAGCACGCGCAGCTGGGCGTAGCCGGTCGGATCGGCCAGCGAGAAGTCGCTCCACAGCGTGCAGCCGTGGAACGCCACGCCGCCGATCTCCGCGCTGCGGCAATGCAGCAGCTCGATGTCCAGCGCGGCCGCGTCGCGCTCGATGCGCTCCAGCGCGGCGTGGTATTCCTGGTGGTAGAACTCGTGGTTGCCGGGCAGGTACAGGATCGGGGCCGCGGTGCGCGCGCGGAAGTCCGCCAGCACCCGGCGCAAGTCGCAGGCCTGGTTGCCCGCGGCGTCGTCGGCGTACTCGGAAATGTCGCCGGCCAGCACCAGCACGTCGTGCTCCGGCAGCGGGTGCGGCCAAGCGGAGTCGCGCCCGAAGTTGTGGTGGGTGTCGGAGAACAGCAGGATTTTCATGGGAAACGCCGCCATTATAGGGTTTCCGGGCGCGGGACGGGGCCGCGCCGGGGAACAACCGATGATTCTTTCCTCCTCATTACTTTACATAATATTCATTATGCGAAGTAAAGTCCGGCGCGGAGGGGGTCCGGGAGCGCGGCCGGGGCCGCCCCGCGCCCGCCGCCGCGGCGCCCGGAATCGCGCGGCCGGCGGCGGCTTGCCCGCAGTCCCGGAAAGTTGTAGTAGAATACGCCGCCGAGCGGCTTCGCAGCGCGTCGCCAAAGACCGTAGCGGGCGCCGCACATAGTGCACTATAAAAAACCAACCAACAACTCTGGAGTTCCTATGTCACACAAAGCAAAGGCGTTGGCCCTAGGTGCGGTGCTCGGCAGCGTGCTGCTGGCGGGCTGCGGCCCCGACCCGAAGATCATGGAGCATCTCTCGATGCTCGATTCTCAGGTGGCGAAAGCTCAGGGCACCGCCGACGAGGCGCTGCGGATGGCGAAAGCCGCTGACCACATCGCGTTCCAGGCCAAGCAGGCCGCGGAAACGTCGGATGAGGTCGCGCGCATGGCCATCTCCTGTTGCGACGCGAATTCGCATCGCCTCAACACCATGTTCCACAAGATGCAGGCGAAGTAATTCCCCGCTTCCGGAACCGACGAAAAAGAGCCTGATTTCAGGCTCTTTTTCTTGGCCACCGCGGCCTAGGACCCGAGTCCGGCGGTGCGCGCGCCGCCGGCGCCGCGGAGCCGCCACAGCAGTTCCGGGCGTCCCGCCGGGGCCGGCGCGGCGCGCAGGCTCCAGCCGACGGCGACCGGCACGCCGCGCGTCCGGCGCGCGGCCTCCAGCACCCGCTCCCAGAAGATCACGTAGTCGCCCGGCGGCAGCTGCCGCTCCATCGCGGCCAGCGCCCGGGCCGCGGCGCTGCCGTCCAGCGCCGGCTCCCGCGCCGGCATCGGCAATTCCGACAGGGGCTCGGGATGCGCCTCCAGGTAGACGGCGCCGCCGAGCAGGCCGGCCTTGACCGGCAGGGAGACGATCTCCACCGCCGTGCCGATGCCGACCCGGCGGATCAGCTCCGCGATGTCGCGCTCGCGCAGCCGCACGCAGCCGTGCGTCACGCGCATGCCGATGCCCTCGTCCCGGTTGGTGCCGTGGATGAAGTACCCCTCCGCCGCCAGCATCAGCGCGTAGCGGCCGAGCGGGTTGTCCGGCCCGGGCGGGACGATCCGCGGCAGCTCGTCCCCGCGCGCCTCGTGCTCGAGCCGCACCGAACGCGGCGGATACCAGGCCGGGTTCTCCAGCCGGTCGGTCACCCGGGTCAGCCCGAGCGGCGTCACCCAGTCCAGCCGGCCGATGCTGACCGGGTAGGTCCGCAGCCGCCCCGGCCCCGCCCCGGCCGCGGCCGGCTCGTAGAAGTACAGCCGCATCTCGGCCAGGTTGAGCACGATGCCCTCGCGCCGGGCGCCCGGTAGAATGTACTGGCGCGGGATCCGCAGCCGGGTCCCCTCGCCCGGCATCCAGGCATGGACCGCCGGGTTGGCCCACAGCAGCTCATGGAAGCCGACCTGATTCTTCTCCGCCAGCATCGGCGTGGTCTCGCCGTAGCGGCTGACGGTCTCGTAGACGGCGCCGACCACCGAATCGCCGGGCGCCGGCAGTTCCGCCACCTCGGCCGGCAGCGGCCCGGCTCCGAGCCACAGCGCGAGCGCGGCCCAGACGGGAGAGCGGCGGCGGGCGGGCATGACGAGGGAACGGGCGCGCGGCGGTCGATGCGAGCGGAAGTATAACAGCGAACCGCATGAAATACCGCGAACTGTTCGGCCTGGAGCCCGGCCTGGTGCACCTCAACCACGCGGGCCTCGCGCCGTGGCCGCGCGACACGGTGCGGGCGGTCACCCGGTTCGCCTACGAGAACGCCCGCTGGAGCTCCCGCCGCCAGGAGCGCTGGCTGGAGGAGGAGCGGCGGCTGCGGGAGCTGGGCCGCTGGCTGCTGGACGCGGAGTCTCCGGACGAGGTCGCGCTGCTGAAGAACACCTCCGAGGGAATTTCCATGCTGGCCGCGGGCCTGCCCTGGCGGGACGGCGACAACATCGTGCTGGCGGCGGACGAGTTCCCCTCCAACCGCATCCCCTGGGAGGCGGCGGCGCAGCGCGCGGCGGTGGAGCTGCGCCGGGTCGATCTGGCGGCGGCGGACGACCCGGAACAGGCGCTGCTGGCGCGGGTGGACGGGCGCACCCGCGTGCTCGCCGCCAGTTCGGTGCACTACGCCACCGGCCTGCGCCTGGACCTGAAGCGGCTGGGCGCCGCGCTGCGCGACTCCCCCGCCCTGTTCTGCGTCGACGCCATCCAGAGCCTCGGCGCCCATCCCGTCAGCGTGCGCGAGTGCCGGATCGACTGCCTGGCGGCGGACGCGCACAAGTGGATGCTGGGGCCGGAAGGCGTCGCCCTGTTCTGGCTGCGGCCCGAGCTGTACGGCGAAGTGCGCCTGAGCCAGCACGGCTGGCACATGGTGGCGGCGGCCGGCGACTACGCCCGCCCGGACTGGCGCCCGGCCCCGGACGCCCGCCGCTTCGAGTGCGGCAGCCTCAACACCCTCGGCGTCTACGCCCTGCGCGCCAGCCTGGAGCTGCTGCGCTCGGTCGGCCTGCGGGAGATCGAGGAGCGCATCGCCGACCGGGTCGGCCAGCTCGACCGCGCCGTCCGCGCCCTCGGCTGCGCGGTGCGGACTCCGGAAAGCCGCGCCGGCATCCTCACCTTCGCGCCGCCGGACGGCGACGTCCGGCGGGTATGCGCCCGGCTCGCGGAACGCCGGGTGCTGTGCGCGGCGCGCGGCGGCGGCATCCGCTTCTCGCCGCACTTCTACACCGCGGCGGACGACCTGCAGCGGGCGCTGGAGGCGCTGGAAGCGGCGCTGTAGCCGGCCGGCCGGCGGCCGCGGGCGGGCCTCAGGGCGCGCCGGACAGGATCAGGCAGGCGGCCTCCAGGTGCAGCTGCGGCGCCGGCGACTCGGCCTCCGCCGCCCGCAGTTCGAGCAGCTCCCGGTAGCGCCCGAGCGCCGCCAGGACCTCCCGCGCCGGCGCGCCGGCCGCCGCCCGCGCGCGCGCCTGCCCCGCCGCCCGCGCCAGCAGCCAGGCGAAGCGCAGGTCCATGGCCGCCTGCGGCGCCTCTTCCTCCCCGGCGTCGGCCTTCGCCGCCTCGGCCGCCGGGCGGACGCTCCAGGCGGCGGCGAACTCGCTCTCCGACTGCCGGCCCGCCAGCGCCGCCGACAGGTCCTGCTCGAACGCGGCGCGCAGCGGCACCTGCCCGTCGCGGTGCATCTGCAGGGCGCGCAGCGGCCGGCCCTCCGCCGCCTCCAGCGCCGCCGCCGCGTCCTCCTCCTCCAATTGCCCGAGCAGCCAGGCCCGGGCCTCCGCGGGCGCCGGCTCCGGCAGGACGAACTTCTGGCAGCGGCTGCGGATGGTCGGCGGCAGCCGCCCCGGCTGGTGGCTCAGCAGGAACAGGGCGTTGCGCGGCGGCGGCTCCTCCAGGCTCTTCAGCAGCGCGTTGGCGGCGGCGCGGGTCATGCGCTCGGCCGGCTCGATCACCAGGAACTTGAAGCGGTCGTAGCTGGCGGTCCGGGCCAGCCGGGCGATCACCTGCTCGCGGACGTCGTCCACGCCGATGGAGTAGCGGGCCGCGGTCACCCAGTCGATGTCCGGGTGGCTCTTCCGCCGCAGCTGCCGGTGGGACGCGAACTGCTTGCAGGACGGGCAGGCGCCGCACGGCAGCCCGTCCGCCGGCGCTTGGCACAGGGCGCCGCGCGCGAAGGTCTCCGCCAGCTCGCGCTTGCCGGAGCCGGGCGGCCCGGCGACCAGGAGCGCGTGCGGCAGCCGCCCGGCGGCGTGCGCGCTCCGCCAGCCCTCCCACAGCGGCCGCAGCCAAGGCGGGATCGACGCCAGGCTCACGGCAGCAGCTCCCCGACCCGGCGCTCCAGCTCCGCCCGCACTGCGCCGACGGGCCGCTGCGTGTCGACCACCCGGTAGCGTTCGGGGTCGGCCGCGGCGCGCTCCAGGTAGCACCGCCGCAGGCGGGCGAAGAGCTCCGGCGCCTGCCGCTCGAAGCGGTCCGGAGTGCCGCGGCGGCGCACCCGCGCCAGCGCCTCCTCCACCTCCGCGTCCAGCACCAGCACCAGGTCCGGGCGCAGATCCGGCATCAGCCAGTCGGCCAGCGCCTGCACCCGCGCCGCCCCCAGCCCCCGGCCCAGCCCCTGGTAGACGAAGCTGGCGTCCAGAAAGCGGTCGGTCAGCACCCAGACGCCGCGCGCCAGCGCGGGGCCGATCACCGCGTGCAGGTGCTCGGCGCGGGCCGCGAACAGCAGCAGCAATTCCGCCTCCGCGCTCGCGGGCGCGGCGTCGCCGTCCAGCAGGACCTCCCGCAAGCGGGTGCCGAACGGCGTGCCGCCCGGCTCGCGGGTGGGGACGCACTCCACGCCGCGGCCGCGGAGCAGCTCGGCGAGCGCCGGCAGATGGGTGGATTTCCCCACCCCCTCGATGCCCTCGAGGCAGATCAGCCGCCCGCGCCCGCTCATGCTTCAGCGCCGCAGCTGGTACTTGCGGACGGCTTTGCGGTGTTCCTCGTAAGTCTTGGAGAAATAATGGCTTCCGTCCCCCTTGGCGACGTAATAAAGGTAGCCGGCCTCGAGGTCCGGATGCAGCGCCGCCTGCAGCGATTTCCGCCCGGGGTTGCAGATCGGCCCCGGCGGCAGGCCGCGGATGCGGTAGGTATTGTAGCGGTTGACCTCGGCGCTCTGGCGCAGGTGTTCGCGGGTCAGGTTGTTGTCGAAGTCCTCGCCCAGGCCGTAGATGACCGTGGGGTCGGCCTGCAGCCGCATGCCCTGCAGCAGCCGGCCGACGAGCGCCCCCGCCACCTGCGCGCGCTCGCGATCCAGAGTGGTCTCGGCCTCGACGATGGAGGCCATGATCAGGGCCTCGCGCGGACTCGCGTACGGCAGTTCCGGGGCGCGCCCCGGCCACAGCTCGGCCAGCGCGGCGTCCATCGCGCGCAGGCACAGGCGCAGGATCTCGAGGTCCGTGTCGCCGCGGTGGTAGCGGTAGGTGTCCGGCATGCAGCGGCCCTCCGCCGCCTGCGCGTCCGCGAAGCCCAGTTCGCGCAGCGGCGCGGCGGTGGCGCGGATGGTGGGGTCCGCCGCCATCGCCGTCAGCATCTCGCGGATGGTCCAGCCCTCGATCAGGGCGCGGCGCAGCAGCTTGCCCCGCCCTTCGATCAGCTGCCGCAGCACGCCGAGGGTGCCCTTCGGCCCGATCAGCTGGTAGTCGCCGGCGCGGATGCGGGTCTCCGCCGACAGCAGCCAGGCCAGCAGCCGGTGGTACGGCCCGGACGCGATCAGCCCCCGCTCCCGCAGTTCCGCGACGATGCGGTCGTAGCCCCAGCCCTGCTCGATGGTGATCTCGGCGATCTCCCCGGCCGCCACCACCGGCGCCTGCACCGCGGCCCAGACATGCAGCGCGGCGGCGAGCAGGCCGACCGTCGCCGCCAACGCCGCGGCGCGCGCGAGGCGCGCGGTCACGCCTCCTCCAGGCCCAAGAGGGCCCGCAGCCGGGCGGCCGCCGGCGGCGGCGGGTAGTCGCGCCCGTCGAAGCGCCGCACCGGCCAGACGCCGATCACCGCATTGCACAGGAACAGGCCGTCGGCGGCCCGCGCGTCGCCGAGGCCGAGCCGCTCCTCCCGGACCTCCAGGCCCAGCTCCGGGGCCCGCTCCAGGATCAGCTCCCGCAGCACCCCCGCGACGCCGCACTGGTCGAGCCTGGGCGTGCGCAGGACGCCGCCCGCGGTCAGGAACACGTTGCTCATGGTGCCCGCGATCACATGGCCGTCGGCATCCAGCATCAGGCCCTCCGCCGCGCCCCCGCCCCACTCCCGCCGCGCCAGCACCTGCTCCAGGCGGTTGCAGTGCTTGAGGCCGGCCAGGGCCGGGTTGCGGCCCAGCCGGGTGCGGCACAGGCGCAGTTCGACGCCCTCGCGCGCGTGGGCGGGCGGATGCGCCGGCCAGTCCGAGGCCAGCAGGATGCGGCGCGTCCGGGCGGGCTCCGGCGCCCGGTAGCCGCGCGGGCCGGAGCCGCGGGTGAGGATCAGCTTGACCACCCGGCGCGCATGGCCGGCGGCGAGCCGCTCGACCTCGCCGCGCGCCGCCGCCTCGTCCGGGCGCTCCAGGCCCAAGCGCTCGCAGCCCGCGCCGAGCCGGCGCCAGTGCCGCTCCCAGAAGCGCGGGCGCCCGTCCCGCGCCGCCACGGTCTCGAACAGGCCGTCGCCGTAGTGCAGGCCGCGGTCGTCGGCCGCGACTGCGGCCGCGGGGCGGCCGTCGATCAGGATCATGCCGCCGTGCCGCTCCCGCGCGCGCCGGCTAGACGCGCCGGAAGATGAGCGTGCCGTTGGTGCCGCCGAAGCCGAAGGAGTTGGAGAGCACGGCCGCGACCGCCGCGTCGCGCGCGGCGTTCGGCACGTAATCCAGGTCGCACTCGGGGTCCGGCTCCTCGTAGTTGATGGTCGGCGGCAGCACCCCGCGCTGCAGGGTCAGCACGCTGAACACCGCCTCCACCCCGCCGGCGGCGCCGAGCAGGTGGCCGATCATGGACTTGTTGGAGCTGATCGGCAGGCGCTTCGCGCGGTCGCCGAACACGGCCTTGACCGCCTCGGTCTCGGCCCGGTCGCCGGCGGGGGTCGAGGTGCCGTGGGCGTTGATGTAGTCCACGTCGTCCGGGTCCATCCCGGCGTCGTCGAGGGCCGCGCGCATGCAGCGCGCCGCGCCCTCCCCGCCCGCCCCCGGCTGGGTCATGTGATGGGCGTCGCCGGTCATGCCGAAGCCGGCCAGCTCGCAGTAGATCTCGGCGCCGCGCGCGCGCGCGGCCTCGTATTCCTCCAGCACCAGCACGCCGGCGCCGTCGCCGAGCACGAAGCCGTCGCGGCCGGCGTCCCAGGGCCGCGAGGCCCGCTCCGGGTCGTCGTTGCGCGAGGCGCACAGCGCCCGCGCCGAGGCGAAGCCGCCGATGCCGAGCGGACAGGTGGCCATCTCCGCGCCGCCGGCCACCATCGCGTCCGCGTCGCCGTAGGCGATCGCGCGCGCCGCGATGCCGATGCTGTGGGTGCCGGTGGCGCAGGCCGACACCACGGAGAAGTTCGGGCCCCGCAGGCCGTGCTCGATCGACAGGTCGCCGGCCACCATGTTGATGATGGTGCTCGGCACGAAGAACGGCGAGATCCGGCGCGCGCCGCCCTTGAGGAACGCGCCGTAGTTGTTCTCGATGTACGGCAGCCCGCCGATGCCGGAGCCGATGGCCACGCCGATCCGCCCGGCGTTCTCTTCGGTGGCCTCGAGTTCCGCGTCCCGCAGCGCGTCCACGGCGGCGCCGATGCCGTAGCGGATGAACGCGTCCATCTTCTTCCAGTCCTTGGCCGCCACGTAGCGCTCGGACTCGAAGTCGGCCACCGAACCGGAGATCCGCACCGGGAAGCCGGAGGCGTCGAAGCTGTCGATGGCGCGGACGCCGCTGCGCCCGGCGGTCAGGTTGTCCCAGGCGCGCTCCAGCGCGGAGCCGACCGGGGAGACGACGCCGAGTCCGGTTACTACGACCCGGCGACGGGACATGCGGCCGTCCTGCTCAGGGGCATGGGTGGGAAAGGAAAGCGCGGAACGCGCGGGGGGTCAGGCGCTGCCGCGCTCTTCCTGAATGAAATCCACGAGCTGCTGGATCGTGGCGATCTTCTCGGACGCTTCGTCGGGGATGTGCAGGTCGTCGTCCTCGAATTCCTCCTCCAGGGCCATGATCAGCTCGACCATGTCCAGCGAATCGGCTTCGATGTCCTTGCCGAATTCCGAAGACGGCCGGATATCGCTCGCTTCGTGGCCCAGTTTTTCCGCCACGACCTGGATCACGCGCTGCTCAACGGAATCTCCGCTGTCGCTGGTTTCGGTGTTGTCGCTCATGCTGAGTTGGTTTCCTCTCGGGGTGGTTGGGGAGATGCGTCGGGAGCCGCCGGCGGCGGTCGGATGCGGCCTCGCTCGGGCGGCGCGGGGCGATTATACCAAGACGGAGCCGACGGCCTGAAGCGGGGCGGAATCGCGGGATTCCGGCTTCCCGCCCCGCCGCGCCGGAGAATCCGGGCGAGGGAGAGCGGCCGCGGCGGCGCGGGCCGGCGCCGCCATCAGAACCGCAGTTCGCCCCGCACCATCGCGCGGCGCTCAGCGGCCTCGGTTTCCGAATGAAAAACCTCGATCTCCAGCCCCAAGCGGGCCGCGCCGAGAGCCACCGCTCCGGTCAGCCCGGCACTGACGCCGCCGCCTTCCGTCAGCAGCGAGCCCGCCGTCAGCTGCAGCAGCCCGGGCCCGAACGGCGACGCCAGGCCGTAGCCGAGTTCCGTTTCCAGCCGGGCCGCCGGCGCCCGAGTCTCAGCGCCGGGCTCCGGCGCGCCCCGCTCCCACAGCCGCTCCACGCCGGATTGCGTCTCGCCCCACGACGGCGCCAGCCGGAACGACCAGCCGCGGCCGCCCGCCGCCGGCGCGTACCGGGCGGCTAAGCCGACGCCCCACTCGTCGTAGCCGGCGTTCGCCGCCAGCGCGCGGACATCGCCCGCCAGCCGCAACCGGCCCGCCGCGTATTCCGCGCCGCCGCCGATTTCGACTCCCAGCCCGCTCGAGTCGCCGCCGCCGTCGTGCCGCAGGCCCAGTTCGAAGCTCGGCGACAGCAGCGCGCCCGACGCCAGCGTCGTCTCGCCCTCGCCGTCCAGCGCCAAGCGCAGCCGGGTCGAAGCCGCCGTCCGGCCGCGGATCAGGCCGCCGTTCTCCTCGATCTCGACCCGGGAATACAGCGCCTCGCCGCGCACCGACAGGCGCAGGCCGTCCGCCTCATGCAGCCGCCCGCGCATGCCCATCGCCGCCATGCGGGAGGCCGCGTCGGCCCGCTGCGCACCGCCTTCCAGCGCCCCGTCCCGGACGTCGAGGTCGCCCTGGCCGTAGCCCAGCACCGCCCACAGATCGAGGCCGTCGCCGGCGCTCCAGCCCAAATACGGCTGCACCCCGGTCAGTTCCAGCCGCCAGTCGCCGCGCACGCCGTCCCCGGCGTCCAAGTAGTCGAACTCCGCCTCCGACCAGGATATCGACAAGCCGGCGAGCGCGCCGCTCGGCAGCCGGCGGTCCGCGCCCACCTGCGCGCTCACCACCTCGCCGTCCCAGCGCACCCCTTCGTCGTCGCCGTCCAGCGACCGGTAATCGCCGCCGCCCCACAGGGTGACCTCGCCGCCGCCGCCGCCCTCCGCGGCGCCGAGCGGCATCGCGAACGACGCCTCCGGCAGCAGCGGCTTCCATTCCGGCGCGCCGCCCTGCGCCGACGTCGCCTGCCGCTCCAGCAGCGACGTCAGCGCGGGCCGCTCCCGCGCCTCGGCCCGGCCGGCCCGCCGCAACCGCCGCGATACCGCCGACGCCTGCATGTCCGCCACCGTCCGCATCGCTTTCGGCAGCAGCACCTCGGTGACGCGCGCCAGCCGCTCGCCCGTGTGCGCCCGCACCAGAATCGACACCGTGTCCTCCGCCGAGCGCAGCCCGCGCGCGTCGGTCACCACCAGTCCGAACACCACCGCCGCATCCTGCGCCCGGCGCGGCGCCGTGAACGCCGGCCGCGGCGTGTCCGCGCCTTTCAGGCCGTCCACCGCCGGACCGGACCTCTGCGTCCAGGCGTAGCGCAGCGCCTCGCGTTCCGGGTCGGAGCTGCCGCTGCCGTCCAGGGTCACCGTCTCCCCTTCGCCGACCTCCAGCGCCGCCACCAGTTCGCCGTCCTCGCCGACCGCCCGCGCCACCGCGGTCGGCGCGTCGTTCGGCCCGGCGCGCACGGTGACCGTCACCGCATCCGTCGCCGGCGCGTCGCGGTGGCCCCGCTCGTTCACCGCCAGCGCAAACTGCAGCGACAGATCGGCCGCGAGCTGAACCGGCGCGGTGAACGTCGGACTTTCCGCGGCGGCATGCGACAAGGTCATCGCCGCCGCTTCCGCCAGCGCGCCGCCGGCGCCGCTCGGCCCGGTCTGCGTCCAGGCATAACTCAGCGCCTCGCCTTCCGGATCCCAGCTGCCGGCGCCAGTCAGGCGCACCCGCGCGCCCTCGCCGACCACCAGTGGTTTCTCCGGAGCGCCGTTCAGGCGCGCCCGTCCGCCCTTGCCGGCCGCCAGCGATTTCTCCAGGCCGCCGCCGGCGTCCGCTTCGCTGGCCCAGGCCACCGCCACCGGCGGATCGTCCGGCCCCGGCCGCACTGTGATCGTCACCAAGCCCGGATCCTGCGCCGAATTCAGGCCTAGCCCCGGGCCGGCCGGCCGGTTCGATTGTCCGTCCGGGTCGGTTACGGTCAGCCGGAACACCAAGACGCAGGCTTCCAAAAGTTCCGGCTGCGGGCGCGCGGCGAAACGCGGCCGCGCCGTGTTCGCGCCGCTCAACGACATCCGCAGCTGCTCCGGGATCTGCGCCGCCGCGCGGTCGCGCTCGCGCGACAGATCGGCTGGCGCGGCCGACGTCAGCCAAGCGCCGACCTGCAGCCACCGGTAGGTCAGTGCGCCGCCCTCCGGGTCGGAACTGGCGCTGCCGTCCAGCACGACCTCGGAACCCTCGCTCACCGCGGCGTCCGCGCCGGCGTTCACCGTCGGCGGCTGATCCTCACTCCTTCCCCCCATTGCTCTCGGAGGGTCGTCGTTCGTGATCGTGCCCACGCCGGTCGCCGTCCCCAGCGTCGCATGCATCGCGCCGCTCAGCGTCACCCGCACCGTCTCGTCCGGCTCGTCCTGCGTATCGCCGTTCACCTGCACCGTGATCGTCTGGCTCGTCAAGCCCGCCGCGAACGTCAGCGTCCCCGCCGCCAGCGCGGCGTAGTCCGTCCCCGCGGCCGCCGTGCCGGCGTCCGTGCCGTCCAGCGCGTAGTTCGCCGTCACCTGCCGATTGCTCGCCGCCGACAGCGACGCCGTGAACGTCAGGGCCGTCTGCCCGCTGTCCCCCTCCGGCGCGCTCGGACTGTCGATCGACAGCGTCGGCGCGCCGTCGTCGTCCTCCAGCGTCAGCGACGCGCCGGTCACCGACAGCGACCCGCCCGCCGCCTGGCTGTTCGCCGCCGTGCCGGTCACGGTGCCGCCGCGGTTCGCCTCGTCGCGGCTGTTGTCCACCGCCGTGATGGTCACCGTCTCTGCGTCCGTGGTCGCCCCCGCCGCGATCACGATCTCCGCGTCCGGCTCCACCGTGTACAGGCCGTTCACCGCGGCGATGGTCACCGTGGTCGCCGCGCTCGAGGCGTTGCTCAGCGCCGCCGACACCGCCGCCGTGCCGTCGTTCTCCGCGATCGAGGCGTCATCCAGCGACAACGTCACCGTCGGCGCGTCGTCGTCGTCCGTGATCGTGCCGGTGCCGACCGCCGTGCCGATGCCCGCGTTGGCGGCGCCGCTCAGCGTCACTTTCACCGTCTCGTCCGGTTCGTCCTGCGTGTCGCCCGTCACCGACACCGTGATCGTCTGCGACATCGTCCCCGCATGGAACGTCAGCGTCCCCGGCGCCAGCGCCGCGTAATCCGTTCCCGCGGCCGCCGTGCCGGCGTCGGTCGAAACCACCGCGTAGCCCACCGTCACCGTCTGCCCGCTGGCCGGCATCAGCGTCACCGTGAACGTCAGGCTCGCCGAGCCGCTGTCCCCCTCCGCCGCGTTCGGCGAATTGATCGCTAGCGACGGCTGCCCGTCGTTGTCCGTGATCGTCCCGACCCCGGTCGCCGTGCCGATGCCCGCGTTGCCCGCGTTGCTCAGCGTCATCCGCACCGTCTCGTTCGCCTCGTCCAGCGCGTCGTCGGTCACCGTCACCGTGATCGTCTGCGACATCGTCCCCGCATTGAACGTCAGCGTCCCCGCCGCCAGCGCCGTGTAGTCCGTCCCCGAAGCCGCCGTGCCGGGATCCGTCGCGTCCACCGCGTAGCCCACCGTCACCTGCTTGCCGCTCGCCGCCGACAGCCTCACCGTGAACGTCAGGTTCTCCGACTCCGCCGCGCTCGGCGAATCGATCGACAGCGCCGGCGGGTCGTCGTTGTCCGTGATCGTCCCCACCCCGGTGGTCTTCGTCACGTCCAGCGTCGCATTGCTCGCATTGCTCAGCGTCACCCGCACCGTTTCGTCCGCCTCGTCCAGCGCGTCGTCGGTCACCGTCACCGTGATCGTCTTGGTCGTCTGCCCCACTGTGAACGTCAGCGTCGGCGACGCCGGCAGCGCTGTGTAGTCCGTCCCCGAAATCGCCGTGCCCGCGTCCGTCGCCAGCGCGTAGTCCACCGTCACCTGCTGCCCGCTCGCTGCCGACAGCGTCACCATGAACTCCAGGTTCGCCGACTCCACCCGGCTCGGCGAATTGATCGACAGCGACGGCGCCGCGTCGTCGTCCGTGATCGTCCCGACCCCGGTCGCCGTACCGATACTCGCATTGCCCGCGTTGCTCAGCGTCACCCGCACCGTCTCGTCCGCCTCGTCCAGCGCGTCGTCGGTCACCGTCACCGTGATCGCCTTGGTCGTCTGCCCCGCCGTGAACGTCAGCGTCCCCGGCGCCGGCAGCGCCGCGTAGTCCGTCCCCGAGGTCGCCGTGCCCGCATCCGTCGCCAGCGCATAGTTCACCGTCACCTGCCGCCCGCTCGCCGCCGACAGCGTCACCGTGAACGTCAGGTTCTCCGACTCCGCCGCGCTCGGCGAATCGATCGACAGCGTCGGCGCGCCGTCGTCGTTCTCCAGCGTCAGCGCCGCCCCGGTCACCGACAGCGACCCGCCCGCCGCCTGGCTGTTCGCCGCCGTGCCGATCACGGTGCCGCCGCGGTTCGCCTCATCCCGGCTGTTGTCCACCGCCGTGATGGTCACCGTCTCCGCATCCGTGGTCGTACCCGCCGCGATCACGATCTCCGCGTCCGCCTCCACCGTGTACAGGCCGCTCACCGCGGTGATGGTCACCGTGGTCGCCGCGCTCGAGGCGTTGCTCAGCGTCGCCGACACCGCCGCCGTGCCGCCGTTCTCCGCGATCGAGGCGTCATCCAGCGACAACGTCACCGTCGGCGCGTCGTCGTCGTCCGTGATCGTGCCGGTGCCGACCGCCGTGCCGATGCCCGCGTTGGCGGCGCCGCTCAGCGTCACCTTCACCGTCTCGTTCGGCTCGTCCTGCGTGTCGCCCGTCACCGACACTGTGATCGTCTGCGACATCGTCCCCGCCGCGAACGTCAGCGTGCCCGGCATCACCGCCGCGTAGTCCGTCCCCGCGGTCGCCGTGCCGGCGTCGGTCGCGGCCACCGCGTAACCCACCGTCACCGTCTGCCCGCTGGCCGGCGACAGCGTCACCGTGAACGTCAGGCTCGCCGAGCCGCTGTCCCCCTCCGTCACGCTCGCGTCGGCGATCGACAGCGACGGCGCCCCGTCGTCGTCCGTGATCGTGCCCGTCCCGGTCGCCGTGCCGATGCCCGCGTTGGTCGCGCCGCTCAGCGTCACCCGCACCGTCTCGTTCGCCTCGTCCAGCGCGTCCCCGGTCACCGACACCGTGATCGTCTGCGATGTCGTCCCCGCCGCGAACGTCAGCGTCCCCGGCGTCACCGCCGCGTAGTCCGTCCCCGCGGTCGCCGTGCCGGCGTCGGTCGAATCCACCGCGTAGCCCACCGTCACCGTCTGCCCGCTGGCCGGCGACAGCGTCACCGTGAACGTCAGGCTCGCCGAGCCGCTGTCCCCCTCCGTCACGCTCGCGCCGGCGATCGACAGCGACGGCGCCCCGTCGTCGTCCGTGATCGTGCCGGTCCCGGTCGCCGTGCCGACGCTCGCGTTGGTCGCGCCGCTCAGCGTCACCCGCACCGTCTCGTTCGCCTCGTCCAGCGCGTCCCCGGTCACCGTCACCGTGATCGTCTTGGTCGTCTGCCCCGCCGTGAACGTCAGCGTCCCCGGCGCCGGCAGCGCCGCGTAGTCCGTCCCCGAGGTCGCCGTGCCGGGGTCCGTCGTGTCCAGCGCGTAGTTCACCGTCACCTGCCGGCCGCTCGCCGCCGACAGCGTCACCGTGAACTCCAGATTCGTCGACTCCGCCGCGTTCGGCGAACTGATCGACAGCGACGGCAGCGCATCGTCATCCTCCAGCGTCAGCGCCGCCCCGGTCACCGACAGCGACCCGCCCGCGGCTTGGCTGTTCGCCGCCGTCGCCGTCACCGTGCCGCCCCGGTTCGCCTCATCCCGGCTGTTGTCCACCGCCATGATGGTCACCCGCCCCGTGCTGGTCGTGCCGCCCGCCGCGATCGTGATCGTGTTCGCCGAAGCCGGCACCGTGTACAGCCCGGACACCGCGGCGACGGTCACCGTAGTCGCCGCGCTCGAACTGTTGCTCAGCGTCGCCGACACCTCCGCCGTGCCGCCGTTCTCCGAAATCGATGCGTCGTCCAGCGACAGCGTCACCGTCGGCGCGTCGTCGTCGTCCGTGATCGTCCCCGTACCGACCGCCGT
The DNA here is from genome assembly GCA_965242985.1 of uncultured candidatus Poriferisulfidus sp. GTDB lineage: Bacteria > Pseudomonadota > Gammaproteobacteria > Poriferisulfidales > Poriferisulfidaceae > Poriferisulfidus. The sequence continues at coordinate 1,046,133 of OZ251520.1, forward strand.
GCCCAGCGCCGCCTGCGACGCCCCGCTCAGTCTCACCTTCACCGTCTCGTTCGGCTCGTCCTGTGTGTCGCCGTTCACCTTCACCACGATGGTCTTGCTCCGGTCGCCCGGGTCGAAGGTCAGCGTGCCCCCCGCCAGCGCGTCGTAATCGTCCCCCGAGGACGCCGTGCCGCCGTCCATGCCGTCCACCGCGTAATTCACCGTCACCGTCCGCCCGCTGGCCGCCGACAGCGACACCGCGAACGTCAGGTCCGTCTGCCCGCTGTCCCCCTCCGTCGCGCTCGGGCTGTCGATCGACAGCGTCGGCTGCCCGTCGTCGTCCTCCAGCGTCAGCGACGCTCCGGTCACCGACAGCGACCCGCCCGCGGCCTGGCTGTTCGCCGCCGCCGCCGTCACCGTGCCGCCCCGGTCCGCCTCGTCCAGCGCGTTGTCCACCGCCGTGATGGTCACCCGCCCCGTGCTGGTCGTGCCGCCCGCCGCGATCGTGATCGTGTTCGCCGAAGCCGGCACCGTGTACAGCCCGGACACCGCGGCGACGGTCACCGTGGTCGCCGCGCTCGAACTGTTGCTCAGTGCCGCCGACACCTCCGCCGTGCCGCCGCTCTCCGAAATCGAGGCGTCGTCCAGCGACAGCGTCACCGTCGGCGCGTCGTCGTCGTCCGTGATCGTCCCCGTCCCAACCGCCGTGCCCAGCGCCGCCTGCGCCGCTCCGCTCAGCCTCAGCTTCACCGTCTCGTTCGGCTCGTCCTGCGTGTCGCCGTTCACCTTCACCACCACGGTCTTGCTCCGGTCGCCCGGATCGAAGGTCAGCGTGCCCCCCGCCAGCGCGTCGTAGTCGTCCCCCGAGGACGCCGTGCCCGGATCCGACCCGTCCACCGCGTAGCCCACCGTCACCGTCCGACCGCTGGCCGCCGACAGCGACACCGCGAACGTCAGGTCCGTCTGCCCGCTGTCCCCCTCCGCCGCGCTCGGGCTGTCGATCGACAGCGTCGGCTGCCCGTCGTCGTCCTCCAGCGTCAGCGCCGCCCCGGTCACCGACAGCGCGCCGCCCGCCGCCTGGCTGTTCGCCGCCGTCGCCGTCACCGTGCCGTCCCGGTCCGCCTCGTCTAGCGCGTTGTCCACCGCCGTGATGGTCACCGTCTCCGCGTCCGTCGACGAACCCGCCGCGATCACGATCTCCGCGTCCGACTCCACCGTGTACAGCCCGGACACCGCGGCCACGGTCACCGTCGTCGCCGCGCTCGACGTGGTGCCGCCGCTCAGCGTCGCCGTCACCTCCGCCGTGCCGCCGCTCTCCGAAATCGAGGCGTCGTCCAACGACAGCGTCACCGTCGGCGCGTCGTCGTCGTCCGTGATCGTGCCGGTGCCGACCGCCGTGCCGATGCTCGCGTTGGCGGCGCCGCTCAGCGTCAGCTTCACCGTCTCGTCCGGCTCGTCCTGCGTATCGCCCGTCACCGACACCGTGACCATCTTGCTCGTCTCGTTCGCCGCGAACGTCAGCGTCCCCGGCATCACCGCCGCGTAGTCCGTCCCCGCGGTCGCCGTGCCGGCGTCGGTCGAAACCACCGCGTAACCCACCGTCACCGTTTGTCCGCTGGCCGGCAACAGCGTCACCGTGAACGTCAGGCTTGCCGAGCCGCTGTCCCCCTCCGCCGCGCTCGTATTGCCGATCGACAACGACGGCTGCCCGTCGTTGTCCGTGATCGTTCCCACCCCGGTGGCCTTCGTCACGTCCAACGTCGCATTGGTCGGATTGCTCAGCGTCACCCGCACCGTCTCGTCCACCTCGTCCAGCGCGTCGTCGGTCACCGTCACCGTGATCGTCTTGGTCGTCTGCCCCGCCGTGAACGTCAGCGTCCCCGGCGCCGGCAGCGCCGCGTAGTCCGTCCCCGAGGTCGCCGTGCCCGCGTCCGTCGCCAGCGCATAGTTCACCGTCACCTGCCGCCCGCTCGCCGCCGACAGCGTCACCGTGAACGCCAAGTTCATCGACTCCGCCCGGTTCGTCGAATCGATCGACAGCGACGGCAACGCGTCGTTGTCCGTGATCGTCCCCACTCCGGTCGCCGTGCCGATGCTCGCGTTGATTGCGCCGCTCAGCGTCACCCGCACCGTCTCGTCCGCCTCGTCCAGCGCGTCGTCGGTCACCGTCACCGTGATGGTCTTGCTCGTCTCCCCCGCGTTGAACGTCAGCGACGGCGACGCCGGCAGCGCCGTGTAGTCCGTCCCCGAAGCCGCCGTGCCCGCGTCCGTCGCCAGCCCGTAGTCCACCGTCACCTGCTGGCCGCTCGCCGGCGACAGCGTCACCGTGAACTCCAGGTTCGCCGACTCCGCCGCGGTCGGCGAGCTGATCGACAGCGACGGCAGCGCGTCGTTGTCCTGGATCGTCCCCTCCCCGGTCGCCGTGCCGATGCTTGCGTTGTTCGCGTTGCTCAGCGTCACCCGCACCGTCTCATCCGCCTCGTCCAGAGCGTCGTCGGTCACCGTCACCGTGATCGTCTTGGTCGTCTCCCCCGCATTGAACGTCAGCGACGGCGATGCCGGCAGCGCCGTGTAGTCCGTCCCCGAGACCGCCGTGCCCGGCGTCCCGTCCAGCGCGTAGTCCACCGTCACCGCTCGCCCGCTCGCCGGCGACAGTGTCACCGTGAACTCCAGACTCGTCGACTCCGCCGCACTCGGACTGTCGATCGACAGCGACGGCTGTCCGTCGTCGTCCTCCAGCGTCAGCGACGCCCCCGTCACCGACAGCGCGCCGCCCGTGGCCTGGCTGTTCGCCGCCGTCGCCGTCACCGTGCCGCCGCGGTTCGCCTCGTCCTGCGCGTTGTCCACTGCCGTGATGGTCACCCGCCCCGTGCTGGTCGTGCCGCCCGCCGCAATCGTGATCGTGTTCGCCGACCCCGGCACCGTGTACAACCCGGCCACCGCGCTGACGGTCACCGTGGTCGCCGCGCTCGAGCCGTGGCTCAGCGTCGCCGACACCTCCGCCGTGCCACCATTCTCCGAAATCGAGTCGTCGTCCAGCGACAGCGTCACCGTCGGCGCGTCGTCATCGTCCGTGATCGTCCCCGTGCCGGTCGCCGTGCCCAGCGTCGCCTGCGCCTCCCCGCTCAGCGTCAGCTTCACCGTCTCGTTCGGCTCGTCCTGCGTGTCGCCGTTCACTTTCACCACGATGCTCTGGCTGGTGTCGCCCGGATCGAACGTCAGCGTCCCCGCCGTCACCGCCGCGTAATCCGTCCCCGCGACCGCCGTGCCCGCGTCTGACCCGTCCACCGCGTAATTCACCGTCACCGTCCGCCCGCTGGCCGCCGACAGCGACACCGCGAAGGTCAGGTCCGCCTGCCCGCTGTCCCCCTCCGCCGCGCTCGGGCTGTCGATCGACAGCGACGGCTGCCCGTCGTCGTCCTCCAGCGTCAGCGCCGCCCCGGTCACCGACAGCGCGCCGCCCGCGGCCTGGCTGTTCGCCGCCGTCGCCGTCACCGTGCCGCCGCGGTTCGCCTCGTCCTGCGCGTTGTCCACCGCGGTGATGGTCACCGTCTCCCCGTCCGTGGTCGCGCCCGCCGCGATCACGATCTCCGCGTCCGCCTCCACCGTGTACAGCCCGGACACCGCGGCGACCGTCACCGTGGTCGCCGCGCTCGACGTGCCGCCGCTCAGCGCCGCCGTCACCTCCGCCGTGCCGCCGTTCTCCGCGATCGAGTCGTCGTCCAGCGACAGCGTCACCGTCGGCGCGTCGTCATCGTCCGTGATCGTCCCCGTGCCGGTCGCCGTGCCCAGCGTCGCCTGCGTCTCCCCGCTCAGCGTCAGCTTCACCGTCTCGTCCGGCTCGTCCTGCGTGTCGCCGTTCACCTTCACCACCACGGTCTTGCTCCGGTCGCCCGGATCGAACGTCAGCGTGCCCCCCGCCAGCGCGTCGTAATCGTCCCCCGCGGACGCCGTGCCGCCGTCCGTGCCGTCCACCGCGTAACCCACCGTCACCGTCCGCCCGCTGGCCGCCGACAGCGACACCGTGAAAGTCAAGTCCGTCTGCCCGCTGTCCCCCTCCGTCGCGCTCGGGCTGTCGATCGACAGCGACGGCTGCCCGTCGTCGTCCTCCAGCGTCAGCGCCGCCCCGGTCACCGACAGCGACCCGCCCGCGGCCTGGCTGTTCGCCGCCGTCGCCGTCACCGTGCCGCCCCGGTCCGCCTCGTCCAGCGCGTTGTCCACCGCGGTGATGGTCACCGTCTCCCCGTCCGTGGTCGCGCCTGCCGCGATCACGATCTCCGCGTCCGCCTCCACCGTGTACAGCCCGGACACCGCGGCGACCGTCACCGTGGTCGCCGCGCTCGACGTGCCGCCGCTCAGCGCCGCCGACACCTCCGCCGTGCCGGCGTTCTCCGCGATCGACGAATCGTCCAGCGACAGCGTCACCGTCGGCGCGTCGTCGTCGTCCGTGATCGTGCCCGTGCCGACCGCCGTGCCCAGCGTCGCCTGCGACGCCCCGCTCAGCCTCACCTTCACCGTCTCGTTCGGCTCGTCCTGCGTGTCGCCGTTCACTTTCACCACGATGCTCTGGCTGGTGTCGCCCGGATCGAACGTCAGCGTGCCCCCCGCCAGCGCGTCGTAATCGTCCCCCGAGGACGCCGTGCCGCCGTCCGGCGACGCCACCGCGTAATTCACCGTCACCGTGCGCCCGCTGGCCGCCGACAGCGACACCGCGAAGGTCAGGTCCGCCTGCCCGCTGTCCCCCTCCGCCGCGCTCGGGCTGTCGATCGACAGCGTCGGCTGCCCGTCGTCGTCCTCCAGCGTCAGCGCCGCCCCGGTCACCGACAGCGCGCCGCCCGCGGCCTGGCTGTTCGCCGCCGTCGCCGTCACCGTGCCGCCGCGGTTCGCCTCGTCCTGCGCGTTGTCCACCGCGGTGATGGTCACCGTCTCCCCGTCCGTGGTCGCGCCCGCCGCGATCACGATCTCCGCGTCCGCCTCCACCGTGTACAGCCCGGACACCGCGGCGACCGTCACCGTGGTCGCCGCGCTCGACGTGCCGCCGCTCAGCGCCGCCGTCACCTCCGCCGTGCCGCCGTTCTCCGCGATCGACGAATCGTCCAGCGACAGCGTCACCGTCGGCGCGTCGTCATCGTCCGTGATCGTGCCCGTGCCGACCGCCGTGCCCAGCGTCGCCTGCGTCGCCCCGCTCAGCCTCACCTTCACCGTCTCGTTCGGCTCGTCCTGCGTGTCGCCGTTCACTTTCACCACGATGCTCTGGCTGGTGTCGCCCGGATCGAACGTCAGCGTCCCCGCCGTCACCGCCGCGTAATCCGTCCCCGCGACCGCCGTGCCCGCGTCTGACCCGTCCACCGCGTAATTCACCGTCACCGTCCGCCCGCTGGCCGCCGACAGCGACACCGTGAAAGTCAAGTCCGTCTGCCCGCTGTCCCCCTCCGTCGCGCTCGGGCTGTCGATCGACAGCGACGGCTGCCCGTCGTCGTCCTCCAGCGTCAGCGCCGCCCCGGTCACCGACAGCGACCCGCCCGCGGCCTGGCTGTTCGCCGCCGTCGCCGTCACCGTGCCGCCCCGGTCCGCCTCGTCCAGCGCGTTGTCCACCGCGGTGATGGTCACCGTCTCCCCGTCCGTGGTCGCGCCTGCCGCGATCACGATCTCCGCGTCCGCCTCCACCGTGTACAGCCCGGACACCGCGGCGACCGTCACCGTGGTCGCCGCGCTCGACGTGCCGCCGCTCAGCGCCGCCGACACCTCCGCCGTGCCGGCGTTCTCCGCGATCGACGAATCGTCCAGCGACAGCGTCACCGTCGGCGCGTCGTCGTCGTCCGTGATCGTGCCCGTGCCGACCGCCGTGCCCAGCGTCGCCTGCGACGCCCCGCTCAGCCTCACCTTCACCGTCTCGTTCGGCTCGTCCTGCGTGTCGCCGTTCACTTTCACCACGATGCTCTGGCTGGTGTCGCCCGGATCGAACGTCAGCGTGCCCCCCGCCAGCGCGTCGTAATCGTCCCCCGAGGACGCCGTGCCGCCGTCCGGCGACGCCACCGCGTAATTCACCGTCACCGTGCGCCCGCTGGCCGCCGACAGCGACACCGCGAAGGTCAGGTCCGCCTGCCCGCTGTCCCCCTCCGCCGCGCTCGGGCTGTCGATCGACAGCGTCGGCTGCCCGTCGTCGTCCTCCAGCGTCAGCGCCGCCCCGGTCACCGACAGCGCGCCGCCCGCGGCCTGGCTGTTCGCCGCCGTCGCCGTCACCGTGCCGCCGCGGTTCGCCTCGTCCTGCGCGTTGTCCACCGCGGTGATGGTCACCGTCTCCCCGTCCGTGGTCGCGCCCGCCGCGATCACGATCTCCGCGTCCGCCTCCACCGTGTACAGCCCGGACACCGCGGCGACCGTCACCGTGGTCGCCGCGCTCGACGTGCCGCCGCTCAGCGCCGCCGTCACCTCCGCCGTGCCGCCGTTCTCCGCGATCGAGTCGTCGTCCAGCGACAGCGTCACCGTCGGCGATGCTCTGGCTGGTGTCGTCGTCATCGTCCGTGATCGTGCCCGTGCCGACCGCCGTGCCCAGCGTCGCCTGCGTCTCCCCGCTCAGCGTCAGCTTCACCGTCTCGTCCGGCTCGTCCTGCGTGTCGCCGTTCACCTTCACCACCACGGTCTTGCTCCGGTCGCCCGGATCGAACGTCAGCGTGCCCCCCGCCAGCGCGTCGTAATCGTCCCCCGCGGACGCCGTGCCGCCGTCCGTGCCGTCCACCGCGTAACCCACCGTCACCGTCCGCCCGCTGGCCGCCGACAGCGACACCGTGAAAGTCAAGTCCGTCTGCCCGCTGTCCCCCTCCGTCGCGCTCGGGCTGTCGATCGACAGCGACGGCTGCCCGTCGTCGTCCTCCAGCGTCAGCGCCGCCCCGGTCACCGACAGCGACCCGCCCGCCGCCTGGCCGTTCGCCGCCGTCGCCGTCACCGTGCCGCCCCGGTCCGCCTCGTCCAGCGCGTTGTCCACCGCGGTGATGGTCACCGTCTCCCCGTCCGTGGTCGCGCCCGCCGCGATCACGATCTCCGCGTCCGCCTCCACCGTGTACAGCCCGGACACCGCGGCGACCGTCACCGTGGTCGCCGCGCTCGACGTGCCGCCGCTCAGCGCCGCCGTCACCTCCGCCGTGCCGCCGTTCTCCGCGATCGAGGCGCCGTCCAGCGACAGCGTCACCGTCGGCGCGTCGTCGTCGTCCGTGATCGTCCCCGTGCCGGTCGCCGTGCCCAGCGTCGCCTGCGACGCCCCGCTCAGCCTCACCTTCACCGTCTCGTCCGGCTCGTCCTGCGTGTCGCCGTTCACCTTCACCACCACGGTCTGGTTCCGGTCTCCCGGATTGAACGTCAGCGTCCCCGCCGTCACCGTGGCGTAATCCGTCCCCGCGGCCGCCGTGCCCGGATCCGACCCGTCCACCGCGTAACCCACCGTCACCGTCCGACCGCTGGCCGCCGACAGCGACACCGTGAAAGTCAAGTCCGTCTGCCCGCTGTCCCCCTCCGTCGCGCTCGGGCTGTCGATCGACAGCGACGGCTGCCCGTCGTCGTCCTCCAGCGTCAGCGCCGCCCCGGTCACCGACAGCGACCCGCCCGCCGCCTGGCCGTTCGCCGCCATCGCCGTCACCGTGCCGCCCCGGTCCGCCTCGTCCAGCGCGTTGTCCACCGCGGTGATGGTCACCGTCTCCCCGTCCGTGGTCGCGCCCGCCGCGATCACGATCTCCGCGTCCGCCTCCACCGTGTACAGCCCGGACACCGCGGCGACCGTCACCGTGGTCGCCGCGCTCGACGTGCCGCCGCTCAGCGCCGCCGTCACCTCCGCCGTGCCGCCGTTCTCCGAAATCGAGGCGTCGTCCAGCGACAGCGTCACCGTCGGCGCGTCGTCGTCGTCCGTGATCGTCCCCGTGCCGGTCGCCGTGCCCAGCGTCGCCTGCGACGCCCCGCTCAGCCTCACCTTCACCGTCTCGTCCGGCTCGTCCTGCGTGTCGCCGTTCACCTTCACCACGATGCTCTGGCTGGTGTCGCCCGGATCGAACGTCAGCGTGCCCCCCGCCAGCGCGTCGTAATCGTCCCCCGAGGACGCCGTGCCGCCGTCCGGCGACGCCACCGCGTAATTCACCGTCACCGTGCGCCCGCTGGCCGCCGACAGCGACACCGCGAACGTCAGATCCGTCTGCCCGCTGTCTCCCTCCGCCACGGTCGGGCTGTCGATGCCCACCGTCGGCGCGTCGTCGTCGTCCTCCAGCGTCAGCGGCGCTCCGGTCACCGACAGCGACCCGCCCGCCGCTTGGCTGTTCGCCGCCGTGCCGCCCACCGTGCCGCCGCGATTCGCTTCGTCTTGCGCGTTGTCCACCGCCGTGATGGTCACCGTCTCCGCGTCCGTGGTCGCGCCGGCCGCGATCACGATCTCCGCGTCCGCCTCCACCGTGTACAGGCCGCTCACCGCGGCGATGGTCACCGTCGTTGTCGCGCTCGACGTGGTGCCGCCGCTCAGCGTCGCCGTCACCTCCGCCGTGCCGCCATTCTCCGAAATCGAGTCGTCGTCCAGCGACAGCGTCACCGTCGGCGCGTCGTCGTCATCCGTGATCGTGCCCGTGCCGACCGCCGTGCCGATGCTCGCGTTGGTGGCGCCGCTCAGCGTCAGCTTCACCGTCTCGTTCGGCTCGTCCTGCGTGTCGCCCGTCACCGACACCGTGATCGTCTTGCTCGTCTCGTTCGCCGCGAACGTCAGCGTCCCCGCCGCCAGCGCCGCGTAGTCCGTCCCCGCGGTCGCCGTGCCGGCATCGGTCGAAACCACCGCGTAACCCACCGTCACCGTCTGCCCGCTGGCCGGCAACAGCGTCACCGTGAACGTCAGGCTTGTCGAGCCGCTGTCCCCCTCCGTTGCGCTCGTATTGCCGATCGACAGCGACGGCTCCCCGTCGTCGTCCGTGATCGTCCCGACCCCGGTCGCCGTGCCGATGCTCGCGTTGCTCGCGTTGCTCAGCGTCACCCGCACCGTCTCGTTCGCCTCGTCCAGCGCGTCGTCGGTCACCTGCACCGTGATCGTCTTGGTCGTCTCCCCCGCATTGAACGTCAACGTCCCCGGCGCCGGCAGCGCCGTGTAGTCCGTCCCCGAGGTCGCCGTGCCCGCGTCCGTCGCCAGCGCGTAGTTCACCGTCACCTGCTTCCCGCTCGCCGCCGACAGCGACACCGTGAACTCCAGGTTCGTCGACTCCGCCTGGCTCGGCGAATCGATCGACAGCGACGGCTCCCCGTCATTGTCCGTGATCGTCCCCACTCCGGTGGTCTTCGTCGCGTCCAGCGTCGCATTGGTCGGATTGTTCAGCGTCACCCGCACCGTCTCGTCCGCTTCGTCCAGCGCGTCGTCGGTCACCGTCACCGTGATCGTCTGCGTCGTCGTCCCCGTCGCGAACGTCAGAGTCCCTGCCGCCAGCACCATGTGGTCCCTCCCCGAAGTCGCCGTGCCCGCGTCCGTCGCCAGCGCGTAGTTCACCGTCACCTGCTTGCCGCTCGCCGCCGACAGCGACACCGTGAACGTCAGGTTCTCCGACTCCGCCGCGCTCGGCGAATCGATCGACAGCGACGGCGGGTCGTCGTCGTCCGTGATCGTGCCCACGCCGGTCGCTGTCCCCAGCGCCGCATTGCCCGGACTGCTCAGCGTCACCCGCACCGTCTCGTTCGCCTCGTCCAGCGCGTCGTCGGTCACCTGCACCGTGATCGTCTTGGTCGTCTCCCCCGCATTGAACGTCAGCGTCGGCGACGCCGGCAGTGTCGCGTAGTCCGTCCCCGAGGTTGCCGTGCCCGGCGTCCCGTCCAGCGCGTAGTCCACCGTCACCTGCTTGCCGCTCGCCGCCGACAGCGATACCGTGAACGTCAAGTTCTCCGACTCCGCCGCGCTCGGCGAATCGATCGACAGCGACGGCGGGTCGTCGTCGTCCGTGATCGTGCCCACGCCGGTCGCTGTCCCCAGCGTCGCATTGCCCGGACCGCTCAGCGTCACCCGCACCGTCTCGTTCGGCTCGTCCTGCGTGTCGCCGTTCACCTTCACCGTGATCGTCTGGCTCGTCTCGCCCGCGTCGAAGGTCAGCGTCCCCGAGGTCAGCGCCGCGTAGTCGGTCCCCGAGGCCGCCGTGCCCGCGTCCGTGCCGTCCACCGCGTAGTTCACTGTCACCTGCTTGCCGCTCGCCGCCGACAGCGACACCGTGAACGTCAGGTCCGCCTGCCCGCTGTCCCCCTCCGCCGCGCTCGGACTGTCGATCTTCACCGTCGGCGGGTCGTCGTCGTCCGTGATCGTCCCCGTGCCCGTGGTTTTCGCCGCGTCCAGCGTCGCGTTGCTCGGGCTGCTCAGGGTCAGCTTCACCGTCTCGTCCGGCTCGTCCGTGACGTCGCCCTTCACCTTCACGGTCACCGTCGTGCTGCGGGATCCGGCCGCGATCGTCGCCGTCCCCGCCGCCAGCGCCGCGTAGTCGGTTCCCGCCTCCGCCGTGCCGCCGTCCGTGCCGTCCACCGCGTAGCCCACCGTCACCGTGCGTCTGCCCGCCGCCGACAGCGACACCGTGAAGTCCAGGTCGACCTCGCCGCTGTCGCCCTCCGACACGCTCGGACTGTCGATCGACAGTATGGGCACATCATCGTCCGTGATCGTGCCGACTCCGGTGGTCTTCGAAGAGTCCAGCGCGGCATTGCTCGGCTCGCTCAGCGTGACCCGCACCGTCTCGTCGGCCTCGTCCAGGGTGTCCCCGGCCACCGACACCGCGATCGTCTTGCTCGTCTCGCCCGCCGCGAACGTCAGCGTCCCCGCCGACACCGCCGTGTAGTCCGTGCCCGCAGTCGCCGTGCCCGTGCCGGCGTCCGCATACTTCACCGTCACCCGATGCCCGCTCGCCGCGCTCAGAGACACCGTGAACGCAAGATTCGCTGTGCCGCTGTCCCCTTCCAACACGCTCGGGCTATCGATCCCCACCGTCGGCGAGTCGTCGTCGTCCTCCAGCGTCAGCGTCGCCCCCGACACCGCCCCCACTTGGTGGCTGTTCTGCGCCGATGCCGTCACCGTCACCGTCCGGTCCGGCTCGTCCCGCGCGTTGTCCACGGCGTTGATCGTCGCCGTGTCCGCCGCGTTCGAGGTCTGTCCCGCCGCAATCGCGATGGTCGCGTCCGAGCCCGCCGTGTAGAAGCCCGGCACCCCCGTGACGGTCACCGTCGTCGCCGTGGCCGAAGCATGGCTCAAGGCGGCCGATACCGTAGTCGTGCCGCCGTTTTCCGAAATCGAGCTGTTCGCCAGCGTCAATGTCACCGTCGGCGTATCGTCGTCGTCCTTGATCGTTCCCGTCCCCGTGGCCGTCCCCAGTTCCGCATTGGTCGCGCCGCTCAGCGTCAGCTTCACCGTTTCGTCCGGCTCGTCCAGCGCATCCCCGGTCACTCGCACCGTCACTGTCCTGTACGTATCCCCCGCCGCGAAAGTCAGCGTCCCCGAAGGCACCGCCGCGTAGTCCGTGCCCGCGGTCGCCGTGCCCGTGCCGGCGTCCGCATACTCCACCGTCACCGCCGAGTCGCTTGTCGGACTCAGAGATACCGTAAACGTCAGATGCTTCGAGCCGCTGTCCCCCTCCGCCACGCTGGGACTGTCGATCGACAAGGTCGGCTCCCCATCGTCGTCCAGGATGGTCAGCGTCATCGCCGCCGGGTCCGCCGGCGCTGAGCCCGCCATCCCGCCCGACACCTTCCCCGACACCGATACCTGCTTGTCCGCATCGTCTGCGTCGTTGTCGACCGCCGACACCGTCACCAACCCCCTGCTGGCCGTTTGTCCCGCCGCGATCGTCAGCGCCTTGTTCGCGCTCAGGCTGAAATCCGATGCTGTCGCGCCCGTCCCCGCCGCCGCCGACACCGTCACCGTGACCGCCGCCGACGTGGCCCGGTTCAGGCTCGCCGTCACCGTCGACACGCTGCTGTCGAACTGGCTATCGCTCTGATCCGACTCGTGGATCGCCGTCGGGTTCAGGGACAGCGACACCACCGGCGTCGAGTCGTCGTCTACGATCGTTCCCGTTCCCGTCGTCGATTCCAGCCTTACATTCGCCGACAGCGCGAGCAATTTCACCTTGATCGTCTCATCCGGCTCATCCTGCCCATCCCCTTTCACTCGAACCTGAAGCTGCCAACTCGTCTGTCCCGCCGCAAACCGCAGCGACCCCAGGGACACCCGCTCATAGTCCCTGCCCGGAGTCGCCGTGCCCGGGTCCGCGCTGTCAACCTCATACCCGATCACTATCACCTGGTCGCTGGCCGCGCTCAGCGAGATCGTGAAATTCAGGTTCGTCGTGGTGCCGCTCGCCCCCTCCGACACGCGCGGCGAATCGATCGACACCGACACGTCCGTGCTCGTCTGCGCCGCCGACGGCTGCATCAAGGCCAGCAGCGGAATCGCCAGCAGCGCGGCTCGGAAACCGAACTTGGAGCGCGGCGGACGGACAGGCGGCAATGTCCGCGGGCAGCCGGAAATCCGAGCCGGCCCGCCGGCTGGCTGAAACTCGCCTACGCCCTGCTTCAGCACGGGCTTTCACCTCTGCGCGGGCAAGCCGGGAACTGGCGATGACGCCAAGCCGTCCCCGCGATGCGTATGGCGTCCCCCCCCCCCCTTACTTTGGGGGGCGCTAGGTCCGGACACCATCACTACGAAGCGTTCTCCATGCAGGCCCGCCGCAAACGCGGCTGAACTCCTTATTATCTCATAAATTCAACCCCGTCTCCCACAAATTTCGAGGCCATTTTCGCCTATTTCCGGCCTATCGGGCGGCCGTTTTCGCCGGCAGACTGAAGAAAACAGCGGAATCCAAGCCGGAACGCGGCGCGGACAGGGGCGCAAGCGCCCCGAATCGCCCGGAAGCGGGCGTTCAGCCCATGAACATGCCGCCGTTGACGTGCAGCGTCTGCCCGGTGACGTAGGCGCCCTCCGGCCCGGCCAGGAAGCGCACCGCGGCGGCCACCTCCGCCGGCGCGCCGAGCCGGCCGAGCGGGGTGCGCGCCAGCAGCGCGGCGCGGCGTTTTTCGTCGATGGCGCGGGTCATGTCGGTGTCGATGAAGCCCGGCGCCACGCAGTTGACGGTGATGCCGCGCGCGCCGACCTCGAGCGCCAGCGCCCGGGTGAAGCCGACCAAGCCGGCTTTGGCCGCGGCGTAGTTGGCCTGGCCGGGGTTGCCGGTGAAGGCGACCACCGAGGACAGGCTGATCACGCGCCCGGCGCGCGCCCGCAGCATGCCCTTGAGGCAACCGCGCGTCAGGCGGAAGACGCCGGCCAGGTTGGCGGCGAAGACCTCGTCCCACTCCGCGTCTTTCATCCGCAGCAACAGGTTGTCGCGCGCCAGCCCGGCGTTGTTGACCAGGATCGAAGGCGCCAGCTTCCGCTCGGCCAGTTCCGCCAGCAGCGCGTCGACCGAAGCTGGCTCGCGGAGGTCCAGCGCCGCGCCGGCGGCGCGCCCGCCGAGGGCCTCCTCCAGCGCCCGCGCGCCCGCCGCGGTGGTGGCGGTGCCGACCACCCGCGCGCCGGCCGCCGCCAGTTCTTCGGCGACGGCGCGGCCGATGCCGCGGCTGGCGCCGGTGACCAAGGCCGTCTCATCTTCCATTGGCGAGCGCCTCCAGGGCCGCGTCCATGCCGGCCGGGCCGGCCGCGCTCAGGCTCTTCAGCCCGCGGTCGATCCGCCGGTTCAGTCCGCTCAGGATTTTACCCGGCCCGAACTCCACGCACGCGTCCACGCCCTGCGCGGCCAGCCAGCGGACGCCGCCGCTCCAGCGCACCGGCGCGTGCAGCTGCCGGGCGAGCGCGTCGCGGATCCGCTCCGGCGCGGTCTCGACGCGGTTGTCCACGTTGTTCACCACCGGCAGCCGCGGCGGCCGGAACTCGGCCGCCGCCAGCGCCGCGCGGAACTCTCCCGCCGCCGGCTCCATCAGCGCCGAGTGCGCCGGCACGCTGACCGCCAACTCGACCACCCGCTTCGCGCCCGCCGCGCGGCAGGCCTCGGCGGCGTCTGCCACCGCCGCGCGGTGCCCGGACAGCACCACCTGCCCGGGCGCGTTGTAGTTGGCGACGCCGACCCAGGCGCCGGGCGCGCGCAGTTCCGCGCAGACCGCCTCCGCCGCCGCGTCCTCCAGGCCGAGCACCGCCGCCATGCGGCCCTCCCCCTCCGCCGCCGCGGCCTGCATCAGTTCGCCGCGCCGCCGCGCCAGGCGCGCCGCGTCGGCCAAGCCCAGCGCGCCCGCCGCCACCCAGGCCGCATACTCGCCGAAGCTGTGCCCGGCCAGCCAGTCCGGCTCCGGCCCGCCGCGGATCCGCCAGACGCGCCAGATCGCGACTTCCGCCGCCAGCAGCGCCGGCTGGGCGTTGCGCGTGCGGTCGAGCTCTTCGGCCGGCCCTTCGGCGATCAGCCGCGCCAGATCCAGTCCCGCCGCTTCGGAAGCCTCGGCCAGGGTCTCGCCGACCTCCGGCTGCCCGGCGGCGAACTCCGCCAGCATGCCCACCGCCTGCGCGCCCTGCCCGGGAAACAGCCCCGCCAGACTCATGCCCCGCGCCCCTTGTTATCTGGCGGCACTTGGCGGATAATGCGCGCCACGCGGATTGCGCGCCGGCGAATGCCAAAGGAAGAACACATCGAAATGGAGGGCGTGGTCGTCGAGACCCTGCCCAACACCATGTTCCGGGTCGAACTCGAGAACAAGCACGTGGTGACCGCGCACATCTCCGGGCGCATGCGCAAGCATTACATCCGCATCCTGACCGGCGACAAGGTCACGGTGGCGCTGACGCCGTACGATCTGAGCAAGGGCCGCATCGTCTACCGCACCCGCTAGTGCAGCGCGGCGGCCGCCGGGCGCCCGGCGGCGGCGGCCCGGAACCGCAGCCCGGCGCGGTTCGCCGACAGGCGCACCGTCGACCCGGGGCCCAGTTCGCCCGCCAGCAGCATCTCGGCCAGCGGCTCGCGCACCCGGACGCGCACCACCCGCTCCATCGGCCGCGCCCCCAGCGCCGGGTCGTGGCCCTCCCGGGCCAGCCAGCGCCGCGCCCGGACGTCGGCCTTCAGCGCCACGCCCTGCGCCTGCAGCGCCTCGGCCACCTCCTCCAGCAGCCGCCCCGCCACCGCCAGCACGCTGTCGGGCCCCAGCGGCTCGAAGCGCACCACCGCGTCCAGCCGGTTGCGGAACTCCGGCGCGAACGCCCGCGCCACCGCCGGGCCCACGTCGGCGGCGGCGTCCGGCGGCGCGAAGCCCATTCCGGCGCGCCCGGCCGCCTCGCCGCCGGCGTTGCTGGTCATCACCAGCAGCAGGTTGCGGCCGTCCACCGTCCGCCCCAGGCTGTCGGTCAGGCGGCCGTAGTCCATCAGCTGCAGCAGCACGTGCGCGATGTCCGGGTGCGCCTTCTCGATCTCGTCCAGCAGCAGCACCCCGCAGGGGTGCTTCATCACCGCCTCGGTCAGCAGGCCGCCCTCGCCGTAGCCGACGTAGCCCGGCGGCGCGCCCAGCAGGCGGGCCACGGCATGCCGCTCCATGTACTCCGACATGTCGAAGCGCAGCAGCTCCACGCCCAGCGCCCGGGCCAACTGGCGGCAGAGTTCGGTCTTGCCGACCCCGGTCGGGCCGGCGAACAAGAACGCGCCCACCGGGCGGCGCGGCGGCTGCAGGCCGGCGCGCGCCGTGCGCACCGCCCGCGCCAACTGCCCGACGGCCCGGTCCTGCCCGAACACCCGCCGCCGCAGGCGCTGCTCCAGGTCGCGCAGGGCGCGCCCGCCCGCGGCGCGGACGCTGCGCTCGGGGATGCGCGCCATCACCGCCACGGTGCGCTCCACGTCGTCGACCGAAACCTCCACCTCGCCGTCGCCGCCGCGCTCCAGCCGGCAGCGGGAGCCGGTCTCGTCCAGCAGGTCGATGGCCTTGTCCGGCAACTGCCGGCCGTGCAGGTGCCGCACCGAGAGGTCGACCGCCGCCTGCAGCGCCGCGTCCGGGTAGGCCACCCGGTGGTGGCGCTCGTAGCCGCGCCGCAGCCCCGCCAGGATGCGCGCCGCGTCCGCCGCCGAGGGCTCGGCCACGTCGATGCGCTGGAAGCGGCGCGCCAGCGCGCCGTCGCGCTCGAACACCTGGCGGTATTCGCGGTAGGTGGTGGCGCCGATGCAGCGCAGCTCGCCGGCCGCCAGCAGCGGCTTCAGCAGGTCGGCGGCGTCCATCGCCATGCCGGCGGCCGAGCCCGCCCCCACCAGCATGTGGATCTCGTCGATGAACAGGATCAGGTGCGGCTGCCCGCGCAGCTCGCGCAGCAGGTTCTTGACCCGCTCCTCGAAGTCGCCGCGGAAGCGCGTGCCCGCCACCAGCTCGCCGACGCTGAGCGACAGCACTACCGCCCGGGCGAGCGTCTCCGGCGCGTCGCCGCGCGCGATCTGCCAGGCCAGGCCCTCGGCCAGCGCGGTCTTGCCGACGCCGGGCTCGCCGACCAGCACCACGTTGTTCTTGCGCCGCCGCCCCAAGGTCTGGACGATGCGCCGCAGTTCGTCCTCGCGGCCGATCAGGCCGTCCAGCTCGCCGCGCCGCGCCCGCTCGTTGAGGTTGACGGTGCAGCGCCGCAGCGCGCCGTCGGCGCGCGCCGGGGCGGCCGCGCCCTCTTCGGCTTCGGCCTCCCCCGGCCGCGGTCCGCCGAAGCGGGCGCGGTCGAGCCGCGCCCGGAACTCGGCCGCCTGGTCGCGGTCGATGCCGTGCCGGCGCAGCAGCTGCACCGCGTAGGAGTGCCGCTCCTCGAACAGCATCTCCAGCAGGTGGATGCCGGTGGGCGCCTCGAAGATCATCTGCGCGCGCGCCTGCACCCGGGTCGCGCTGCGGGTCTCCTCCAGCTGCTGCCGGGCGTCCTTGGCGCGCGGCACGTGCCGCTCGATGAACTCCAGCAGCTCCTCGCGGAACGCCGGCAGCGAAATCTCCCGCTGGCGGAACAGCCCGGCCGCGGCCGGCTCGTCGAGCACGGCCAGCGCGATGTGCTCCAGCGTCACGTAGCCGTGGCCGTGGCTGCGCGCCATCTTCCGCACCCGCCCCAGCGCGTGTTCGAACGGCTGGCTGAACGTGCCGCGCATCAGTCGGCCGCGGGGCGGGGACGGAATGGTTTTCGCTTCCCGCGGAAAGCGGCGCGGCGGGTCCGGACGCGGAGCGGCATCAAATAGGCGGCGTGATGTTCGGTTGTTCCAACTTTACCACAGAGCCGCTCAGGCGAGTCGTCACGGCGCGGCTGTCCCGGAAAAGCAATCCGGAATCGCGAACTGCTTCGCTCGCGGCACCTCCAATCCGCCGCAACCCGGGCGGCGACCTGATTCGGGTCTAGGACTCATAAACCCTCTTTTTGAAATGCCGCAATCCGAGCATCGCCAGAGCATACACTCCCGCGGCAACGGCCAGACCGATCAAAATGCTTCCGAAGATGACAGAATTCAAGAGCCACACAAGCACAAAAACAAGCAGGCTGCTACGATCAAGCAGACTATCGGGACTATCCTCCATCGACATGATGGCGACCTCCACGGCAGCGGCGAACGGAAACAGCCCGGATCAAAATCGGACTGTCTCCGTCCTTTTGCGGTGGCGCCAACCGTCGCGGTCAAGCGGGTTGAGGCTTTTCGGAAGATGCTTGGCGGAAACTGAGCATGCCCTCCAAGCGGGCGATCTGCCGCCCCAGACTGGTCTGTCCATCTTCCAACTTCTGCATTCTGCCTTCCATCCGATCTTCCAATTTCTGCATTCTGGCGACCGACCGGTTGTCGACCGCGTCGATCTTGTTTTCGAGCTCAAGGCGCAACGCGCGCAGTTGCGATGAGATTGCGTGCAGGATCGCCCATCCCCCAGTGACCATCGTAGCCACAACGCTGAAAATAAGCCCAATCATTGCAATGTCCATTCTTCTCCTTCCAATCGGGCCGAAACCCGGGGGGCATGTCTCAGTATTAGCATTTCGCCCAGCGTCCCTGCGGGCACTCGGTCGCACTATAACACGCCCTTTTGCTCATAGCTCTGTTGAGAACCGCGCGTAGTGCGGCGGCCACGCTTCGGGTCGCATCGGCATTCATTCGCAGAATTTGGCGGAAATCAGCCGATTGATTTTGCGCGGAGCCCCGCGTGCCGACAGCGAGGCGGCCGGGGACGGAACGCCGGGCATCTTGCACCAGCCCCGCCGCAGAAACCGCATTGCCAGCGCTGGCATTCCGGCTCCCGCGTGCGGTATAATCCAACTTCCATGCGCGGCCCGCGCAACCGCAGACTGGCGACGGGCGCACCCCTGCATCCTCTGCCCTGCCGCCGCCGCGCGGCGGCCGCCCGCGCACCAGCACCACCACTGGAAATTCAAGCAATTCCAAATAGATGAACAACAGTTTTGACGCCATTTCCAGCCTGAAGGTCGGCGGCGACGAATACCGCATCTGGCGCCTCGACCGGGTCGCCGGCGCCGAGCGCCTGCCGTTCTCCCTCAAGATCCTGCTGGAGAACCTGCTGCGGCACGAGGACGGCCGCGCCGTCACCGCCGCCGACATCCGCGCCTTGGCGGACTGGGACCCGCAGGCCGAGGCCGGCCGCGAAATCGCGTTCCGCCCGGCGCGCGTGCTGATGCAGGACTTCACCGGCGTGCCGGCGGTGGTCGACCTCGCCGCCATGCGCGAGGCGATCGCCGCCCTCGGCGGCTCGCCCGAGCGCATCAACCCGCTGCAGCCGGCCGAACTGGTGGTCGACCACTCGGTGCAGGTCGACCGCTACGCGGAGGACGCGGCTTTCGACCTCAACACCAAGCTCGAGTTCGACCGCAACCGGGAGCGCTACCGCTTCCTCAAGTGGGGCCAGCGCGCGTTCGACAACTTCCAGGTGGTGCCGCCCGGCACCGGGATCGTGCACCAGGTCAACGTCGAGCACCTGGCGCGGGTGGTGTTCGCGCAGGAGCGCGGCGGCGCGCGGGAAGCCTACCCCGACACCTTGGTCGGCACCGATTCCCACACCACCATGGTCAACGGCATCGGCGTGCTCGGCTGGGGCGTGGGCGGCATCGAGGCCGAGGCCGCGATGCTCGGCCAGCCGATCTCGATGCTGGCGCCGCGCGTGGTCGGCTTCCGCCTCGAGGGCGCACTGCCGGAGGGCGCCACCGGCACCGACCTGGTGCTCACCATCGTGCAGATGCTGCGCGCGCACGGCGTGGTCGGCAAGTTCGTCGAGTTCTGCGGCGACGGCCTCGACCAGCTGCCGATCGGCGACCGCGCCACCATCGCCAACATGGCGCCGGAGTACGGCGCCACCTGCGGCCTGTTCCCGATCGACGGCGCCACCCTCGACTACCTGCGCCTGACCGGCCGCGACGACGCGCTGACGGCGCGGGTCGAGGCCTACGCCAAGGAGCAGGGGCTGTGGCGCGGCGGGACCGAAGCCGCGTTCAGCGAGACGCTGGAGCTCGACCTCGGCGCGGTCGAGCCGAGTTTGGCGGGCCCGCGCCGGCCGCAGGACCGGGTGCGCCTGCGCGACGCCGCGGCCGCGTTCCGCAGCGAACTCGAGGCGGTCAACCGCAAGAGCGGGCGCGACGCCCCGCTCGAGGTCGAGGCCGAGATCGGCGGCGCGGCCTGCCGCGCCGGCGACGGCCTGGTGGCGATCGCCGCCATCACCTCCTGCACCAACACCTCCAACCCCGCGGTGATGGCCGCCGCCGGGCTGGTGGCGAAGAAGGCGGCGGCGCTGGGGCTGCGCGCCCGGCCCTGGGTGAAGACCTCGCTGGCGCCCGGCTCGCGGGTGGTCACCGACTACCTGCGGCGGGCCGGCCTGCTGGAGCCGCTCAAGCAGCTCGGCTTCCACCTGGTCGGCTACGGCTGCACCACCTGCATCGGCAACTCCGGGCCGCTGCCGGAGGATGTCGCGGCGCTGATCCGGAAGCACGACCTGACCGCGGTGTCGGTGCTGTCCGGCAACCGCAACTTCGAGGGCCGCATCCACGCCCAGGTGCGCATGAACTACCTGGCCTCGCCGCCGCTGGTGGTGGCCTACGCGATCGCCGGGCGCATGGACCTGGACCTGTGGCGCGAGCCGCTCGGCGCGGCCGCCGACGGCCGGCCGGTCCACCTGAAGGAGCTCTGGCCGAGCCAGGCCGAGGTCGCCGCGGCGCTCGGCGGCGCGCTCGACGCCGGGCAGTTCCGCGCCAGCTACGCCGGGGTGTTCGAGGGCGACGCCAACTGGGCCGGCCTGCCGGTCCCGGACGGCGACCGCTACGAATGGCCGGATTCCACCTACGTCGCGCACCCGCCCTACTTCGAGGGCATGCGCATGGAGCCGGAGCCGGTGGCCGACATCCGCGGCGCCGCGGCGCTGGCCTGGCTGGGCGATTCGGTCACCACCGACCACATCTCCCCGGCCGGGGCGATCGCGCCCGACAGCCCGGCCGGGCGCTACCTGCAGGAGCGCGGCGTGGCGCCCGCGGACTTCAACTCCTACGGCTCCCGGCGCGGCAACCACGAGGTGATGATGCGCGGCACCTTCGCCAACATCCGGCTGCGCAACCGGCTGGCCGGCGGCGCCGAGGGCGGCGTCACCCGGCACCTGCCGAGCGGCGAGCTGCTGCCGATCTTCGACGCCGCCGAGCGCTACCGCGCCGAGGGCGCGCCGCTGATCGTGCTGGCCGGCAAGGAGTACGGCTGCGGCTCCTCGCGCGACTGGGCGGCCAAGGGGCCGCGCCTGCAGGGGGTGCGCGCGGTGCTCGCCGAGAGCTACGAGCGCATCCACCGCTCCAACCTGATCGGCATGGGCGTCCTGCCGCTGCAGTTCCGCCCGGGCGACAGCGCCGAGTCGCTCGGCCTGAGCGGCGCGGAGCGCTTCGACATCGCGGGCCTCGCCGGCGCCGCGCTCGAGGCCGGCGAACTGGAGGTCCGGGCGCGCGCCGGCAACGGCGCCGGCGAGAAAGTCTTCCGAGCCGCGGTGCGGATCGACACCCCGCAGGAGGCGGAGTACTACCGCCACGGCGGCATCCTGCCCTACGTGCTGCGCCAGCTCGCCGCCTGAGCCGGCGCGGCGGGCTTCAGCCGGGCGCGCCGCCGCGGGTGAGCGCGGCCGGGTCCAGCAGCCGCCGCAGCTCGTCCTCGCCCAGGTCGGTCTGCTCGCGCGCCACCTCCAGCACCGGCCGCCCCTCGGCGTAGGCCTGCTTGGCGATGGCCGCGCCGCGCTCGTAGCCGATCGCGGCGTTGAGCGCGGTCACCAGGATCGGGTTGCGCGCCAGCGACGCCTCCAGCGCGGCGTCGTTGACGGCGAAGCCGGCGATGGCGCGCTCGGCCAGCAGGCCGGCGGCGTTCGCCAGCAGGTCGAGGCTCTGCAGCAGGTTGTAGGCGATCACCGGCAGCATCACGTTGAGCTGGAAGTTGCCGGACTGCCCGGCCACGGTGATGGCGGCGTCGTTGCCGATGACCTGGGCCGCGACCATCGCGCAGGCCTCCGGGATCACCGGGTTGACCTTGCCCGGCATGATGCTGCTGCCGGGCTGCAGCGCCGGCAGCGAGATCTCGCCCAGGCCCGCCAGCGGGCCGGAGTTCATCCAGCGCAGGTCGTTGGCGATCTTCATCAGGCCGACCGCCACCGTCTTCAGCTGCCCGCTCAGCTCGACCGCCGCGTCCTGCGCCGACAGCGCCTCGAACTTGTCCGGCTTGGCGCGGAACTCCAGCCCGGCCTCGCGGTTGAGCGCCGCCAGGAACGCCGCCTCGAAGCCCGCCGGGGCGTTGACCCCGCTGCCGACCGCGGTGCCGCCCTGGGCCAGCTCGTGCAGCCGCACCCGCGCCGCCTCCAGCCGGTCGACGCCGTAGCCGACCTGGCGCGCCCAGCCGCCGAGCTCCTGCGACAGCCGCACCGGCATGGCGTCCATCAGGTGCGTGCGGCCGGTGGCGACCTTGCCGTCGAGCTCGCCGGCGCGCTGCTCGATGGCGGCGCGCAGCCGCGCCAGCGCCGGCAGCAGCCGCTCGTGCAGCGCCAGCGCGGCGGCGACGTGCAGCGCGGTCGGGATCACGTCGTTGGAGCTCTGGCTCATGTTGACGTGGTCGTTGGGGTGCGTCCCCGCCCCCGCCAGGCTGGCGATCACCTCGTTGGCGTTCATGTTGGAGCTGGTGCCGGAGCCGGTCTGGAACACGTCCACCGGGAACTCGGCGTCGTGCGCGCCCGCGGCCACCGCCCGCGCCGCCGCCCGGATCGCGTCGGCCCGCTCCCGCTCGAGCAGCCCCAGCTCGGCGTTGGCCTCCGCGCAGGCGCCCTTGACCAGGCCGAGCGCGCGCAGGAAGTCGCGCGGCATGCGCAGGCCGCTGACCGGGAAATTCTCGACCGCGCGCTGGGTCTGGGCGCCGTAGCGGGCCGCCTTCGGCACCCGCACTTCGCCCATGCTGTCCTTCTCGATGCGCGTCTCGGCCATGCGCGGATAATCCTTCGCGGGAACCCGCCTAGTATAATGGCCGGCGTCGGCGCCCCGCCCCGCGCACTTGGAACTCACCCCCCTGACCGCCCTGTCGCCGGTCGACGGCCGCTACCACGGGCGCACGCCGGCGCGGCTGCGGGAACTGTTCTCCGAATACGGCCTGATCCGCGCCCGGCTGGAGGTCGAGGCCGCCTGGCTGGGGGCGCTGTCGGCGCACCCGCAGATCCCGGAGGCCCCCGCGCTCGACGCGCCCGCCCGCGGCCGCCTGGAGCGGCTGGCGGCGGAGTTCTCCCCGGCGGACGCGGCCGCGGTCAAGGCCATCGAGCGGGACACCAACCACGACGTCAAGGCGCTGGAGTACTGGCTGCGCGGCCGGCTCGAGGCGGACCCGGAGCTGGCCGGGCTGGCGGGCTTCGCGCACTTCGCCTGCACCTCTTGGGACATCAACCACACCGCCTACGCGCTGATGCTGGACCGGGCCCGCGGCGAGGTCCTGCTGCCGGCGCTCGAGGCCCTGGCGGAGCAGCTGCGCGGCATGGCGCGCGAGCACGCCGCGCTGCCCATGCTGGCGCGCACCCACGGCCAGCCGGCTTCGCCGACCACGCTCGGCAAGGAGCTGGCGGTGACGGCGGAGCGGCTGCGGCGCCAGCTCGAGCCGCTCGCCGCGCTGCGCTTCCGCGCCAAGATGAACGGCGCGGTCGGCAACTACAACGCCCACCGCGCCGCCTACCCGGAAGTCGACTGGCCGGCGCACGAGCGGGCCGTGCTGGCCGGGCTCGGCCTGGAGGCGAACCCCTGCACCACGCAGATCGAGCCCTACGACCAGTTCGCCGAGTTCTGCCACGGGCTCGCGCGCGTCCACACGCTGCTGCTCGACTTCGCCCGCGACGTCTGGCAGTACATCTCCGACGGCTACTTCCGGCAGAAGGCGCGCGCCGCCGAGGTCGGCTCCTCGACCATGCCGCACAAGGTCAACCCGATCGACTTCGAGAACGCCGAGGGCAACCTCGGCCTCGCCCGCGCCGAGCTCGTCCACTACGCGGAGAAGCTGCCGGTCTCCCGGCTGCAGCGCGACCTGAGCGATTCCACCGTGCTGCGCAGCCTGGGCGCGACCCTGGCCGGCGGCGCCAACGCCTACGCCGCGCTGCGCGCCGGGCTGGACAAGCTCGAGGCGGACGAGGCGCGGCTGGCCGCGGACCTGGCGGCCTGCCCGGAGGTGCTGGCCGAGGCGGTGCAGACGGTGATGAAGCGCTACGGCCTGCCGGAGCCCTACGAGCGGCTCAAGGAATTCACCCGCGGCCGCGCCGTCACCGCGGAGCTGCTGGCGGAGTTCATCGCCGGCCTGGAGCTGCCGGACGAGGCCAAGGCGCGGCTCGCCGCGCTCACGCCGGCCGGCTACACCGGCTACGCCGAAGAGATCGCGCGGCGGGTCTAGCCGCGATCGATCCCGGCCGCGACCGCGTCGCGGATCGCGTCCAGGGTCGGCGCCACGGTCTGCAGGCGCAGGCCCTGCTCCTCGGCCACGCCCGGGTCCTTGAGGCCGTGCCCGGTCAGGGTGCACACCACCGTGCTGCCCTCCGCGATGCGGCCGTCGCGGATGTCGCGCGCCGCGCCGGCCACCGAGGCCGCCGAGGCCGGCTCGCAGAAGATCCCCTCTTCGGCCGCCAGCGCCCGCTGCATGGCCAGGATCTCCGCGTCCTCGCATTCCGCGAACCAGCCGTTCGATTCGCGCGACGCCGCCCAGGCCTGCTCCCAGCTCTGCGGGTGGCCGATGCGGATGGCGGTGGCCCGGGTCTGCGGCTCGTCCACCCCGCCGCCGCGCAGGAACGGCGCGCTGCCGGACGCCTGGTAGCCCAGCATGCGCGGGCGCGGGCCGGCGGCCGCGGCCGGCTCGAACGGGCAGGCGCCCTCGCAGAACGTGCACGCCGCGGTGGCCGGCTCCAGGCAGCCCGCCAGCTCGCTGTAGCCGATCCAGTGCGCGGTGATGTTGCCGGCGTTGCCGACCGGCAGGCAGTGGTAGTCGGGCGGCGCGCCCAGCGCCTCGACCACCTCGTAGGCGGCGGTCTTCTGCCCCTGCAGGCGGTAGGGGTTGATCGAGTTGACCACGGTCAGCGGCAGCTCCTCGCCGGCCTCGCGCACCAGCCGCATGCCGTCGTCGAAGTTGCCCCGGAGCTGCAGGATGACGGCCGCGTGCATCACGCTCTGCGCGACCTTGCCGAGCGCCACGCCGCCCTCCGGGATCAGCACGAAGCAGGCCATGCCGGCGCGCGCCGCGTAGGCCGCGGCGCTGGCGGCGGT
Organism: uncultured candidatus Poriferisulfidus sp.; assembly: GCA_965242985.1. Lineage (GTDB taxonomy): Bacteria > Pseudomonadota > Gammaproteobacteria > Poriferisulfidales > Poriferisulfidaceae > Poriferisulfidus. The sequence goes on from OZ251520.1 coordinate 1,070,851, forward strand.
GTTGCCGGTGGAGGCGCAGACGACCGCCCGCGCGCCCTCTTCCCGCGCCCGGGTGACCGCCACCGTCATGCCGCGGTCCTTGAACGAGCCGGTCGGGTTCAGCCCCTCGAACTTGGCCAGCACCCGGCAGCGCGTCCCCCATGCGGCCGGCAGGTTCCGCAGCTCGATCAGCGGCGTGCCGCCCTCGCACAGGCTGACCGCGGGGGTCTCCGGCGCGAGCGGCAGGAACGCCCGGTAGCGGTCCACCAGGCCGGTTCGCGGCGGCGCGAGGTGTTCCATGCAACTACTTGTTATTGAAGCGTTTCAATCCGGATCCGCTGCACCGGCGCGACGATCTCCGCCAGCTCCTCGATGCGCGCGATCGCCCGGTCGACGCGCTCTTCCGGCACTGCGTGCGTGAGCAGCACCACCGGCACGCCGGCCGCGGGCTCCGGCGCCGCCGGCTCCTTCTGCTCGATCGCCTCGATGCTGATCTCCAGCTCGCCCAGGATGCGGGTGACCGCGGCCAGCACGCCCGGGCGGTCGAGCGCCCGCATGCGCAGGTAGCAGGCGGTCTCGGCGCGCGCCATCGGCAGCAGCGGCGGCTCCCGGTCCAGCGCCTGCGGCGCGAACGCCAGGTGCGGCGCCCGGTGCGCGGCGTCGGCGGCGCGCGTGCGCGCCGCGTCGATCAGGTCGGCGACCACCGCGGACGCGGTCGGCTCCGCGCCGGCGCCGGCGCCGTAGTACAGCTGCGCCCCGGCGGCGTCGGCCTTCACCGCCACCGCGTTCATCACGCCGCCGACATTCGCCAGCAGCCGCGCGCGCGGCACCAGCGCCGGGTGCGCCCGCAGCTCCACCCCCTCGGGCCGGCGCCGGGCGATGCCCAGGTGCTTGACGCGGTAGCCGAGCAGCGCCGCGTCGGCCAGGTTCTCCGGCGTGATGCCGTCGATGCCCTCGACGTGCACCCGCTCGAAGGACAGCGGGAAGCCGAACGCGAGCGAGGCCAGGATGGCCAGCTTGTGCGCCGCGTCCGTGCCGTCGATGTCGAAGCGCGGATCGGCCTCGGCGTAGCCGCGCCGCTGCGCCTCGGCCAGCACCTCGGCGAACGGCCGGCCGTCGCGCTCCATCGCCGTGAGGACGTAGTTGCAGGTGCCGTTGATGATGCCGGCCACCCACTCGATGCGGTTGCCGCTCAGGCTCTCGCGCAGGGCCTTGACGATCGGCACGCTGCCCGCCACCGCCGCCTCGAAGGCGACGCCGACGCCGGCCGCCTCGGCGCGCGCGAACAGCTCGTTGCCGTGCACCGCGATCAGGTGCTTGTTGGCGGTGACCACCGGCTTGCCCAGCCCGATCGCGCGCAGCGCCAGCGCGCGCGCCGGCTCCAGCCCGCCGAACAGCTCCACCACCACGTCCACGTCCGGGCGGTCGACCAGCGCCTGCGGGTCGGCGGTCAGCGCGATCCCCTCCAGGTCGCAGTCGCGGCGGCGCTCGAGGTCGCGCGCGCAGGCGGCGACCACCTGCAGGCGGCGCCCGGCGCGGCGCTCGATCTCCCCGCGGTTGCGCGCCAGCGCCCGCACCACGCCGCAGCCGACGCAGCCGAGGCCCAGCAGGCCCACGCGCACGGCGGCGGCCGACTCAGGCATCCCGCAGCATCCCGCGGATGCCGCGCAGCGCCTGCCGCGTGCGCTGCGCGTTCTCGATCAGGCTGAAGCGCACGTGGCCGTTGCCGCGCTGGCCGAAGCCGATGCCGGGCGACACCGCCACCCGCGCCCGCTTGAGCAGCAGCTTGCTGAACTCCAGCGAGCCCAGGTCCGCGAACGCCGGCGGGATCGGCGCCCACACGAACATGGTCGCCTGCGGCTTCTCCACCGCCCAGCCGAGCGCGTTCAGGCCGTCGCACAGCACGTCGCGGCGCTCCCGGTACAGCTCGCGGACCTGCCCGACGCAGTCCTGCGGCCCCTCCAGGGCGGCGATGGCGGCCACCTGCACCGGCGTGAACAGGCCGTAGTCCACGTACGACTTGACCCGCGCCAGCGCGCTCACCAGGCGCGCGTTGCCGCACATGAAGCCGACCCGCCAGCCGGGCATGTTGTAGGTCTTCGACAGCGTGTAGAACTCCACCGCCACCCGCTTGGCGTCGCGCGCCTGCAGGATCGACGGCGCCGTGTAGCCGTCGTAGACCAGCTCGGCGTAGGCGATGTCCTGCACCACCCACAGGCGGTGCTCGAGGGCGATCTCGACGATGCGCTGGTAGAAGTCGAGGCCGACGCAGTGCCCGGTCGGGTTGCAGGGGAAGTTCAGCAGCAGCATCTTCGGCTTCGGCCAGCAGTTCTCGATGGTCTGCCGCAGGTCGTGCAGGAACTCCTCCTCGCCGCTCATCGGCACGTAGTTGAGTTCGGCGCCGGCGATCACGCAGCTGTAGGGGTGGATCGGATAGGCCGGGTTCGGCACCACCGCCGCGTCGCCCGGCGCCAGCACCGCCAGCGCCAGGTGCGCCAGCCCCTCCTTGGAGCCGATGGTGACGATGGCCTCGCTCTCCGGGTCGAGCTCGACGCCGAAGCGGCGGTCGTACCAGCCGGCGACCGCCCGCCGCAGCCGCGGGATGCCGCGCGAGGTCGAGTAGCGGTGGGTGTCGCCGCGCTGCGCCGTCTCGCACAGCTTGTCGACGATGTGCCGGGGCGTCGGCTGGTCCGGGTTGCCCATGCCGAAGTCGATCACGTCCTCGCCGCGCCGGCGCGCCTGGGTGCGCAGGTCGCCGACGATGCTGAACACGTAGGGCGGCAGCCGCGAGACGCGCTGGAATTCCTCGGTCACGGGCGCGGCGGCGGACAAGCCTTCTGTCTATAATCGGCGGTATGCGCGCAGAACCCCGGCGCTTCCGCCAATTATAGCCGTCCCGCGATGCAGCTCGCGCGCGACGCCGCCGACGCCGAATTCCGGATCCGCTCCTGCGGCCCGGAAGGCGTGCGCGTCAACGGCGAGCTGCACGCCGAAAGCCTGCTGCTGCTCCCCGGGCGGCCGGTCGCGCCCTGGCCGGTCGCCGCCGGCGCCGAACTGCGCCCGGAGGACTTCGCGGCGTTCGCGGCGGCGGCGCCGGAGCTGGTGCTGCTCGGCACCGGCGCCGCGCTGCGCTTCCCCGGCGCGGCGGCGCGCGCCGCGCTGCTGGAGCGCGGCATCGGCCTCGAGGCCATGACCACCGCCGCGGCCTGCCGCACCTACAACCTGCTGGCCCAGGACGGGCGCCGGATCGCCGCCGGCCTGATCCTGCCCGCCTAGCGCCGCGGCAGGTAGCGCAGCGGGTCGATCGGCCGGCCGCGGTGGCGGATCTCGAAGTGCAGCTGCGGCCGCCGCGCCGCGGTGCGGCCCAGGCGCGCGATGACCTGCCCCGCCCGCACCCGCTGGCCCTCGCGCGCCAGCAGGGTGTCGTTGTGGCCGTAGGCGCTGAGGAAGTCCTTGCCGTGCTGGATGATGATGAGCTTGCCGTAGCCGACCAGGCCCTCGCCGCTGTAGGCGACCCGGCCCGCCGCCGCGGCGACGACCTTGCGTCCGACCTCGCCGGGGATGGCGATGCCCTGCTTGCCGGTGCCCTGGCCACTGAACCTCCGCAGCAGCTGGTTCCGCAAGACTTGGGGCTTGCCCGTCACCGGCCAGCGCCAGGCGATGCCGCTCGCCTGCCGGGTCGGCGCCGCCGCGCCCGGCGCCGCGGGCGCGGCGTCCCGCCGCGGGCGGGCCGCGCCGCGCGGGAGGATCCGCAACCGCTGCCCGGCGCGGATCCGGTTCGGGTCGGCGATGCCGTTGTCGCGTTCGATCTGCCGCTGAGACACGCCGTAGCGCCGCGCGATTTCGCTTAAGGTCTCGCCCTTGCGCACGACGTGGACGACGGCGCGCGGGCGCTCCAGCGCCGCGCCCGCGGCCGGCTCCACGCCCCGGCCGCGGTCCGGCCCCAGGCTGCATCCGGCGAGGGCCGCGGCGAACGCCGCGCCGAGCAGCAGCCCGCCGCCGCGCCGGCTCATCCCCACAGCCGCCAAGCCAGCACCCCCAGCAGCGCCAGCGTCAGGATCCAGCCGAGCGGCTCGGCGCGCCGGCGCAGCCAGTCCTCGAGCGCCGCGCCGCCGGCGCGCACCAGCCCCGCCACCAGCAGGAAGCGCGCGCCCCGGCCGAGGACCGAGGCCAGCACGAACGGCGCGAACGGCGCCGCCAGGAAGCCCGCGCTCAGGGTGAACGCCTTGTAGGGCACCGGCGTGAACGCGGCCGCCAGCACGATCCACGCGCCCCATTCCGCGAACAGCGCCTGAGCGCGCGCCAGCTCCGCGCCGGCGTCGTCCAGGAGCCAGGGCGCGGCCTGCTCGAAGGCCCAGGCGCCGAGCAGGTAGCCGGCGACGCCGCCGGCCACCGAGGCCGCGGTCAGCAGCGCCGCCAGCCGCAGCCACGCCGCGGGCCGCGCCAGCACCATGGGCGCCAGCAGCGCGTCGGCCGGCACCGGGAAGAACGTCGACTCGGCGAAGCCGAGCGCCGCCAGCCACCAGGCCGCGCGCGGGCGCCCGGCCCAGCCCAGCGCCCGCTCGTACAGGCCGGCGAACAGCCTCACCCCCGCCCCTCCGGCACCAGCGGCACGAACTGCACGTCCAGCAGCGGCTCGCGCGTCATGCCGTCCGCGGCGCGGGTGTAGCGCACCAGGGTCTGCGCGCCGGACTCCGGGCCCTCCGGCACCAGCAGCCGCCCGCCCGGCGCCAGCTGCTCGCCGAGCGCCGCCGGGTACTCGGCCGCGGCCGCCGTGACCAGGATGGCGTCGTAGGGCGCGCCGGCCGGCCAGCCGCGGCTGCCGTCGCCCAGGCGGGTGGAGACGTTGCGGCAGCCCAGCTCGCGCAGCAGCCGCGACGCCTGCCGGTGCAGCTGCGGGATGCGCTCGACGGTGTACACCCGCGGCACCAGCCGCGCCAGCACCGCGCACTGGTAGCCCGAGCCGGTGCCGATCTCCAGCACCCGCCGCGGCGGCGCCGGCCGCAGCAGCTCCTGGGTCATGTAGGCGACCACGTACGGCTGCGAGATGGTCTGCCGGTAGCCGATCGGCAGCGCCTTGTTCGCGTAGGCGCGCTCGGCGCGGCGCGACACCGCCGCGTCCACGAAGCGGTGCCGCGGCACGCCGCCGATGGCCGCCAGCACCGCCTCGTCGCGGATCCCCTGGTGGCGCAGCTGCGCCACCAGCGCGGCGCGGTGGCGGGCCTCGGGCTCGGTCCGCGCGGCCGGCCGCGGCCGGCCGCGGCTCAGCGCAGCGGGATCCGGCGCACCCATCGGCGCAGGGAATCCAGATTCCGGTGCCGGGTCAGGTCGACCTGCAGCGGGGTGACGGAGGCGTAGCCCTCGCGCACCGCGTGGAAATCGGTGCCGGCCCCGCCGTCCTCGTCCGGGCCCGGCGGCCCGACCCGCCAGACCTCGGCGCCGTCCGCGTCCGCGCCGCGCACGGCCGGCTCGGCCCGGTGGCGGTGGCCCAGGCGGGTCACCTCCAGCCCGCGCAGCTCCGCCAGCGGCCGGTCCGGGACGTTGACGTTGAGGATGCTCTTCTCCGGCAGCGGGTGCTCCGGCAGGTTGCGCACCAGCTCGCAGGCGATGCGCCCGCCGGTCTCGTAGTGCGCGGGGTCGGGCGAGGCCATCGACACCGCGATCGCGGGCAGGCCCAGGGTGCGCCCCTCCATGGCGCCGGCGACGGTGCCGGAATACAGCACGTCGTCGCCCAGGTTGGCGCCGCGGTTGATGCCGGCCACCACCAGGTCCGGCTCGCGCTCCAGCAGCCCGGTGATGGCCAGGTGCACGCAGTCGGTGGGCGTGCCCTCCTCGACGTAATAGAAGCCGCCCTCGGCGCGGCGCACGCGCAGGTCCTGCCCCAGGGTGAGGGAATTGCTAGCCGCGCTGCGGTCGCGCGACGGCGCCACCACCGTGACCTCGCCGACGGCGCGCAGGCTTTCGGCCAGGCAGCGCAGGCCCGGCGACCGGTAGCCGTCGTCGTTGCTCAGCAGCAGTCGCATCCGAAGCGCTCGCCGCCGGACGGCGGTGCGGAAAGTATAGCACCGCGCCTTCGGTATACTTTTTCCCGCCGACGCCCCATTGCCCGCGGATTCCCATGCAGGACGACGACCGCCAAGCCTTCGAGGAGGCGATGGCCCGGGTCGCCCCCCTCGGCGCCCGCTCGCGGGCCGTCCGCCCCGGCCATCACGCTCCGCCCCGCGCGCCGCGGCGCCCGGCGGCGGCCGCCGCCGCTCCGCCCGCCGCGACCCCCGCCTACGACCCGGTCGACGGCGCCGCCGTCCTCGCCTGGCGCCGCCCGGGGCTGCGCCACGGCGACTACCAGCGGCTGCGCGCCGGCCGCCCGCCGCGGCCGGTCGCCGAGCACGACCTGCACGGCCTGCGCCCGGAGCAGGCCGGCGCCGCCATCGCCGCCGCCATCGCCGACAGCCAGCAGCGCGGCCGGCGCGCGCTGCGCCTGATCCACGGCAAGGGCTACCGCTCCGGCACCGGCGCCTCCCGGCTCAAGGGCCTGACGGCCGCGGTGCTGCGCGGCCACCCGGAGGTGCTGGGCTTCCACAGCGTGCCCGGCAACACCGGCGCCGTGAACGTGCTGCTGCGCGCCCCGGCCCGGTGAGCGCGCCCGGCGGCGGCTGCCAAGACGACTTCGACGCGCAGTCCATCACCCCCGACCAGGCCCGCGAGCGGATCCGGGCCGCGGTGCGGCCGCTCGCGGACACCGAGACCGTGCCGCTGGCGGCGGCGCTCGACCGGGTGCTGGCGCGCGACTGCGCGGCCGCCGTCGACGTCCCCGGCGCCGCCAACTCGGCGATGGACGGCTACGCCGTGCGCGGCGCCGACCTGCCGGCGGCGGAGGCCGCGCTGGAGCTGGTCGGCGAGGCCCGCGCCGGGCGCCCGTTCGCGGGCGCGGTCGGCCCCGGGCAATGCGCGCGCATCATGACCGGCGCCGTGATGCCGGCCGGCGCCGACACCGTGGTGGTGCAGGAGCGGGCGCGGGCGCGGGACGACGGCCGCGTCGTCGTCGGCGCCGGCGAGCGGCCGGGGCAGAACGTCCGCGCCGCCGGCGAAGACATCGCCGCCGGCTCCGTCCTGCTGCGGCGCGGGCGGCGGCTCGGCCCCGCGGAGCTGGGCCTGCTGGCCTCCGTGGGCAGCGCGGAGGTCGAAGTCGCGCGCCGCCCGCGGGCGGCCTACTTCGCCACCGGCGACGAACTGCGCGCGGTCGGCGAGGCGCTGGCGCCCGGCGCGCTCTACAACAGCAACAGCCACACCCTGGGCGCGATGCTGCGCCGGCTCGGCGTCGCCGGCGAGGACCACGGCATCGTGCGCGACGAGCCCGCGGCGACCGCGGCGGCCCTGCGCGCCGCGGCGGCGCGCGCCGACGTGGTGCTCACCTCCGGCGGCGTGTCGGTGGGCGACGCGGACCACGTCCGCGGCGCGCTCGCGGAGCTCGGCGAGGTGCGCTTCTGGAAAGTGGCGGTGAAGCCGGGCCGGCCGCTCGCCTTCGGCCGCCTCGGCGGCGCCTGGTTCTTCGGCCTGCCCGGCAACCCGGTGTCGGTGATGGTGACTTTCTGCCAGTTCGTCCGCCCGGCCCTGCTGCGGCTCGCCGGCGAGGCCGATCCGCCGCCGCCGCTGGAGCTGCGCGCGACGGCGGCGGCGCCGCTGCGCAAGCGCCCGGGCCGGGTCGAGTACCAGCGCGGCGTCCTGCGCCCGGACGGCGGCGGCGGCTTCGCCGTGGCCCCGGCCGGCGCCCAGGGCTCGGGCATCCTGAGCTCCATGAGCCGCGCCAACTGCTTCATCGTGCTGCCGCTGGAAAGCGGCCCCGTGGCGGCCGGAGACGAAGTGGCCGTGGTGCCGTTCGCGGGCCTGCTCTGAGGGCTCAGCCCGGGGTGTTGCGCTCGACCCAGCGCCGGCGGCCGTCGGCGAACTCCTCGCGCTTCCACAGCGGCGCGGAGGATTTCAGCTCCTCCATCAGGAAGCGGTTGCCGGCGTAGGCCTCCCGGCGGCGCTCGGCCCAGGCCGCGACCAGCACGATCGCCTCGCCCGGCTCCACCCGCCCCACGCGGTGGCGCAGCAGCACGTCCGCCAGGCCGTGGCGCCGCCGCGCCTCCGCCGCCAGCCGCTCCAAGTGCGGGCGCGTCATCTCGGGGTAGTGCTCCAGCTCCATGGCGCGCAGTCCGGCGCCGCCGCTGCGGTCGCGCATGACCCCGACGAAGACCGCGATGGCGCCGAGATTTTTGCTTTGTTCTCGGCTAGTTGCCAGATATTCCTGAATTTCCTTCCAGGGATCGAAAGGCTCCGGCATCAGGCGCACGTCCATGCTCGCTGCTCGCGTCCGGGCCGGCGGCGGCCCGCCCCCTTATACTAGCACCGCCGCGCCCGCCGCCATGTCCGCCGAACGAGAATTCCGCCCGCTGCGCATCGCCGTGCTGACCGTCTCCGACAGCCGCACGGCGGCGGACGACCGCGCCGGCGACCTGCTGGCCGAACGCCTGCAGGCGGCCGGCCACGCGCTCGCGGACCGCGCGCTGGCGCCGGACGACGTGCACCAGATCCGCGCCCGGGTCTCGGCCTGGCTGGTGGACCCCGGCGTGCAGGTGATCCTGACCTCCGGCGGCACCGGCGTCACCGGCCGCGACGGCACGCCGGAGGCGGTCGCGCCGCTGCTGGACAAGCGCATCGACGGCTTCGGCGAGATGTTCCGCGTGCTGTCCTACGAGGGCATCGGCGCCTCGACGCTGCAGTCGCGGGCGCTCGGCGGCGTCGCCAACCGCCGCTACGTGTTCTGCCTGCCGGGCTCGCCCGGCGCCTGCCGCGACGCCTGGGACAAACTGCTGCGCCCGCAACTCGATTACCGCACCCGCCCGTGCAATCTGGTGGAGCTGATGCCGCGCCTGGAGGAGTGAGCGGCCGGCGCCCGCCGCGGAGGAGGAACGCGCCCAGCCCCGGCGCCTAGAACTTCCGCGCGGCCGGCGAAGATGCCCCTTTCCGGCCCGGAACCGCCGCGGGCTCCCCGCTCCGCAAGCGCGCGGGAACCGCAGCGTCAATCCCGCAGCGACGGGTCATGCGGCTGCTCCCGGAATTTCTGCAGGTCGAACGGCGGGCTCCCGGGCGCGATTTTGTCGTGCAGCGTTCCGATCAGAGAGTAATCGATGCGGCTGGGGCGGCGCATGCGGTCGTCCGGCGCCTTATTGATCGCCGCGGCAAACTTGGCCTCCAGCACGGCGAGGTCCGCCTCGAGTTCGGCGAAGTCGGCTTTGAGAACGGCGAAGTCGGCCTTCGCCGCCAAATCTCTCCGGCCGGCATCGTTGGCGGCAACAATCCTTTTGGCCATGGCTGCTGTCTGATCTGGCCCGACTCCGGCTGCTTCAAGTCCGCGGGCGACTTCAGACCGTCAGAAAAGCTTCAGTGCGGCGAACAGCAACCCGGCGACCGCCAACTGACCCAGCAGCATCTTGTTCATCGCCGCGGCAAACTTGGCCTCCAGCCTGCCCTCAAGTCTGGCGAAGTCCACCCTGAGCTCAGCGATGTCGGTTTTCGTCGCCAGATCTTTCTGGCCGGCTTCGGCGACGGCAACAATCATTTTGTTGATTGCGGCATGGTTCCGCTCGACCTTGGCCGCTTCGAACTCGCGGGCGGCTTCAAGGGATCTTCAGAAAAGCTTCAGCGCGGCGAACAGCAGCCCGGCGACCGCAATCTGGCTCAGCGCCATCCTGTTGATCGCCGTGGCGAACTTGGTCTCCAGCGCAGCGAACTTGGCCTCCAGCCTGCCCTCAAGTCTGGCGAAGTCCGCTCTGATTTCAGCAAGGTCGGCTCTCGTCGCCAAACCTCCCCGGCCGGCTTCAGTGGCGGCAACAACCGTTTTGACCACGGCCGCGGCATGGCTGCGCTCGACCCCGGCCGCTTCAAGCTCGCGGGCGGCTTCAAGGCTATCAAACATAACGGCATCCGTAACTAATGACTCCCATCGCGGTCAAAAACAACTTCCGGAATGTATGCTCCGAAAAGCGCGAGCCTAGACATCCGCCAAGGCGGACTCTGACTATATCACAGCGCTGAGGCGGGGCGTGTTGAGCGCCGCGGGATACCGGATTCCAGCCTTTCCAAGGTCGGACGCGCCGGCATCGTCCGGGCGGCGGATGTCCCGTTCGCCCGCGCCTAGAAGCGCAGTTCGGCGGTCGCCATCAGGCTGCGCTCGGCGCCGCCCGACGGCGGGTCGCGCACCTCCAGCTCCAGACCCAGCGTCGCCGACGCGTCCAGCGCCACCGCGCCCTTCAGGCGGCAGGCCGCGTCCGCATCCTCGACCGTCTCGCCGCCCAACGTCAGCCTCAGCAGCCCGCGGCTCCACGGCGACTTCAGCCCGTAGCCCAGCTCCGCCGCCAGCCGTGCGCCCGGGTCGAGCTCCTCGGCCGCGCCGTTCAGCCCCGGCGCGCCCTGTTCCCACAGTTTCTGCGCGCCGCTCTGCGCAGTACCCCACGACGGCGCCAGCCGGAACGAGAAGCCCCGCCCGTCCGCGCCCGGCGCGTACGCCAGCGCCAGATCCGCGCCCCACTCGTCGTAGTCCGAATTCGCCACCAGCGCCCGCGCCCCGCCCGACGCCGTCAGCCGGCCCGACGCGTACTCCGCGCCGCCGCCCAATTCCACCCCCGCGCCGGTCTCGCCGTCGCCGCCGTCGTGCCGCAGGCCCAGCTCGAACCGCGGCGACAGCCGCGCCCCCGAGGCCAGCGTCCGCTCCCGACGCGCCTCCAGCGCCAAGCGCAGGCGCGAAACGTCCGCCGTGTAGGCCTGGATGCGCCCGCCGTTGCCGTCCACCTCGAAACTCGAATACAGCGCCTCGCCGCGCAGCGACACCTGCAGCCCGCTCGCCGTCTCGTGCAGCGGCTTGCGCGCCCCGGCCGCCGCGAGCCACATGTCCGCGTCCGATTTCTCCCGTTGCGTCCCGCCGGCGGCGATCTCCAGGTCGCCGCTGCCCGCGCCCGCCGAGGCCCACAACTCCAGGCCGCCCGGCATCGTCCAGCCCAGGTACGGCTGCGCGCTGGTCATCTCCAGCTCCCACTCGCCTTCGCGGTTCTTGTGCCCGTAGTCGAACTTCGCCTCCGACCACGACGCCGCCAAGCCCACGCGCAGGCCGTTCGCCAGCTTCCGGTCGAGGCCGAGATGCGCGCTCACGACGTCGCCGTCCCACGACACGCCGCGCGCCTCGCCGTCCAGGTCGCGGTAGTCCCCGCTCCCCCACACGGTCACGCCGCCCCCGGCTCCGCCGCCGCCGGCCGCGTTCAGCGGCAGCGCGAACGACGACCCCGCCAGCGCCGTCTTCCAGTCCAGTTCGTCTTTCTGCAGCGACGGGCCGTGCTCCGCCAGCAATGCCGTCAGCGCCGGCGGCGCCGACGGCCCGGCCGCGTCCGCGCTCTCCAGCCGCCGCCGCACCGCGCCCGCACGGCTGTCCGCCATCGCCCGCGCCGCCTCCGGCAGCAGCACCGCCGTCACCGCCTCCGTGCCGTCGTCGTCGCGGATGGTCAGCGTCACCGCCGCCGGCTGCTCGATGCCGTGCGCGTTCTCCGCCCGCCCCGACACCGCCACCTCCCGGTCCGGCTCCTGCTCCTCATTGTCCTCCGCCGTCAGCGTCACCGCATCCGCGCTTGCCGTCGCCCCCGCCGGGATCGAGAGGACGTTGTCCGCGCCCACCGTCGCCCCGGCCGCGGCCGACACCGTCACCGTCACCGTCGTCGCCATGCTCGAGGGATGGCTCAGCGCCGCCGTCACCCGCGCCTCGTTCGCCGGCCCGCTCTCGTCGATCGTCGCCGGCGCCACCGCCAGCACGACCCGCGGCGCCGCGTCGTCGTCCTCGATCGTCAGCGCCACATCCTCCGGGTCCAGCGCTCCCAAGCCGCCGCTCGCCGACCCCGACACCGTCACCTGCCGGGTCTCCGGGCCGTCCACGTCGTCGTCCACCGCGGTGATGGTCACCGTCCCCGTGCTGCTCCGCGACCCCGCCGGCACCGTCAGCGTCTTGTTCTCGCTCAGCCGGAAGTGCGACGCCGACGCGCCCGGCCCCGGCACCGCCGACACCTCCACCGTCGTCGCCACTTCGATCGAGCGGTCCAAGCGCGCCGTCACCGCCGCCGATCCGCCCTCCGCGAGCCGCCCGCCCGCCGCCGCGATCGACAGCGTCACCGTCGGCGCGTCGTCGTCCGCGTTCGTCCCCGACACCTCCACGCTGCCCAGGCCGTCGTAGTCGCTGTCGCCCGTGCTGCTCGGATCCAGCGTGATCGCGTACCGCTGCAGGCCGTCCGGGTCGTCCTCGTCCACGCCCGTCACCGTCACCGTCTTCGCCGCGCTCCACAGGAACACCGGGTCGGCGGGATCGCTGTTGTCCGCCGCCAGCCCGAACCGCAGGCGCGGCGGAGATACCGTCGCCTCGCCCTCGTCGCTGCTGCGGATGGCGACGGTCACGGTCGCCTCCGGCTCCGTCCCCAGCCGCACCGTGAAGTCGTCCGTCCGCCCGGCGCCCGCCGCCTCCGTGGTCGCCACTTCGGTCTTCGACACGTCCAGCTCCAGCGTGTCGTCGTCCGCGATCGTCAGCGTCGCGTCCGCCGGCGCCCCGAACCCGCTCGAGGCCGTCGCCGACACCGTCACCGATTTGTCCGCCGCGTCCTTGTGGTTGTCCGCCGCCGTGATCGTCACCGTCCCCGTGCTGCTCCGGGCGCCCTGCGCGATCGTCAGCGTCGTCCCCGTCTGCGCGAAGTCCGTGCCCGCCCCCGGCGCCGCCGACACCGTGAGCGTCGCCTGCGACGCCGCGTTCGACAGCATCGACGCCGTCACCGTCGCCACGCCGCCGTCCTCCGTAATCGAGCTCGGCGACACCGACAGCCGCACGTCGTTGTCGGCGACGGCCACCGACACCGTGGTCGGAGAGCTCATCAGCGCGTGGTACACGGGATCGCCTCCGGGCGGCGGACTGCTCGGGGTCAGCCGCACCCGGCACGTCTGGTCGCCGTCCAGCGCGGTGTCGTCCACGCTCCGCACCGACACCGTCTGCGCGTTGTTCCAAAGCGTCGTCTGGGCGCTCGTGTCCTCGGTGCCGCCGGAAGGCAGGAACGTCAGCGTCCCGCCGTCGTAATCCGTGCTGCCGTCCACCTCCACTTCGCACTCGTCGGCGTCGTCGCTCGACACCGCCACCGCCACCGAAGATCCGTCGGGCTCGGAGCCCAGCGCCACCGTGAACGTGTCTGCCGTCGTCGAACCCTCCGTCACCGCGGTGCCGTCGCCGCCCTCGTCCGCCGTCAGCTCCGTCGTGTCGTCGTCGCGGATCGTCAGCGTCTCCGAGACCGAGCGGCTGTAGCCGCCCCCCGTCACCGCCCCCGTCACCGTCACCTGCTGGTCGGCTTCGTCCACGCTGTCGTGCACCGCCGTGATCGTCACCGTCCCCGTGCTGTCCGTGGTGTTCGCCGCGATCGTCAGCGTCGTGGTTCCGCTCAGGGTGTAATCGCCCGCCACCGCCGGACTCACCGGCGCCGCCGACACCTCCACCGTCACGTCCGAAGCCGGAGCCGTGGCCACCGATGCCGTCACCGTCGTCGCGTTGTTCGTTCCGCTCTCGTCGATCGTCGCCGGCGACAGCGACAGCGTCACCTCCGGCGCGTCGTCGTCCAGAATCGTCAGCGTGGCGGCATCGACGGTAGGCTCCTCGTCCATCCTCCAGAAACTCTGGCCGCCGCTGGCCCTGTCCGCCGACACCGTCACCGTCCGGTCTCCGTCCACGTTTTGATTGTCGTCAATCGTGAGCGTCACCGTCCCGACCTCGTGTTTGCCGTACGTCCTCCGAAACGGCACCATGCTCGGTATATTCCACGACAGCCGCACGTCGCTGCTCAGCGTGGCACCGCCGGCGCTGGCGGGAGTCGTTGCGGTGATGTCGAAGTATCGGCGGTCATTTGTAGCCGAGTCGGAATTTATGCCAGTGGAGCAGCTGGAATAAGTTGTAAAGCCAGCAGGCACATAACACCGGATGCCGACGGGGATGGTTTCCGATTGGCCCTCCGTGACGGTGAGCGAAGTGGCGTCCGCCGAGCCCAGCAACACCTGGAAGTGTCTATGAGTATCCTCGCCGCCGAAGCCCACGCCATGCGCCCCCGCCGGGGCCGACGCGAACAGCAGCGGCAGCGCCAGCAGCGCCGCCGCCGGCCCGCGCGCGGAACGCGCGCCGGTCATCGGTTCGGCCGGAACGGCCGCCGGCTGCGGATGCGCGCCGGGCGCCCGGCGCGCGGAAAGGCTTTTAGCCCCCCCCCCCCGTATTCCGGGATGCGCGGGCAAGGAGCGCGCGCGGAACGGACGCGATTCTTCCCGGCAATCATCGGATTCTTCACAGCAAGGCGCGATTCGCTTCGCGGACTAGCGCGGGCGGGATTATAGCCCAAGCGGCGGCAAGCGCCCGCCGTCGGCCTTCGGCGGGGCCGCCGGGCGGCGAGCGGCGCGGAAATGCCTCGGAATTCCGGACGATCCGGCCTCAGCCGCCGATGTAGGACATCTCCACCCGCGCCGCGCCGCCGCCGGCGGCCGCGCCGCGCAGCTCGGAATAGCGGTCTTCCCGCGCCGCCCACAGCCGCTCGAGCCGGCGCCGCAGCGCGTCGTCCCCGTCCCCGGCGCGCAGCGGGGCGCGCAGGTCGTGGCCCCGGGCCGCGAACAGGCAGGTGTACAGCTTGCCGTCGGCGCTCAGCCGGGCGCGCCCGCAGCCGCCGCAGAACGGCTGCGTCACGGACGCGATCAACCCGATCTCGCCCCGGCCGTCGCGCCAGCGCCAGCGCCGCGCCACCTCGCCCGGATGGCTGGGCTCAAGCGGCTCGAGCGGCCAGCGCTCCTCCAGCCGGGCGCGCACCTCGGCCGCCGGCACCACCGCCTCGCGCCGCCAGTCGTTGGTGCTGCCCACGTCCATGTACTCGATGTAGCGCAGGATGTGAGGACTGCCGCGGAAATGCTCGGCCATCGGCAGGATCTGGTCTTCGTTGACACCGCGCTGCACCACCATGTTGACCTTCACCGGGCCGAGCCCCGCCTCGTGCGCGTGCCCGACCGCCTCCAGCACCGCCGCCACCGGCGCGTCGACGTCGTTCAGGCGCCGGAACGCGGCATCGTCCAGCCCGTCCAGGCTCACGGTGACGCGGCCGAGGCCGGCCGCCGCCAGCGCCCGCGCCCGGGCGCGGGTCAGCAGCGAGCCGTTGGTGGTCAGGCACAGGTCCTCGATGCCGGGGATGCGCGCCAGCCGCTCGACCAAGCCCTCCAGGCCGCGGCGCAGCAGCGGCTCGCCGCCGGTCAGGCGCAGTTTGCGCGTCCCCAGCTCCGCGAACAGCCGCGCCAGCCGCTCCAGCTCCTCGAAGCGCAGCAGCCGGTCGCGCCGCAGGAAGCGGTAATCGGCGTTGAACACCTCTTTCGGCATGCAGTAGGCGCAGCGGAAGTTGCAGCGGTCGGTGACCGAGATCCGCAGGTCGCGCAAGGGCCGGCCGCGCCGGTCGCGCGGCGGCGCGGCGCGGGCGGCGGCGGCGCTCATGCCGGTGGGGAGGCCCGCCCGCGGTCCGGCCCGGTCGCCCCGGCTCAGGCGAACGGCGCGGGCTCGGCGGCGCCGGCCGGCGGCGCCGGCGTCGGGCCGTCGGCGGCGGCCGCCGCCTCCGCGGCCTGCTCGGCGTCCTCCAGCGCGAGGCCCAGCTCGGTGCGCTTGCGCTGCTCGCGGTGGTGCGCCAGCCCGGTGCCGGCCGGGATCAGGCGACCGACGATCACGTTCTCCTTCAGCCCGCGCAGGTCGTCGCGGTCGTCGCTGATGGCGGCCTCCACCAGCACCTTGGTGGTCTCCTGGAAGGAGGCCGCCGAGATGAACGATTCGCGGCTCAGCGAGGACTTGGAGATGCCGAGCAGGATCGGCTCGTAGACGATCTGCCGCGCGTCGGCGAGCTCGCGGTTCTTCTCGATCACGCGCGCGTGCTGCTCGGTGTCGCCGGCCATGTACGGCGCGCCGCCCGGCTCCAGGATCTTCACCTTGCGCAGCATCTGGCGGATGATCACCTCGATGTGCTTGTCGTTGATGCGCACGCCCTGCAGCCGGTACACGTCCTGGATCTTCTGCACGATGTGCTCGGTCAGGGCCTCGACGCCGCGCAGGCGCAGCACGTCGTGCAGGTTGAGCTCGCCGTCGACCAGCACCTCGCCGCGCGTGACCCGGGCGCCGTCGAACACGTTGACGTGGCTGGCGCGCGGGATGTGCATCTCCACCGGCGGGCCCTCCGCCGGGGCGATGATCAGGCGCTGCTTGTTGCGCACCTCGGTGCCGAAGCTGACCGTGCCGTCGGCCTCCGCCAGCACCGCGTTGAGCTTGCTCTTGGTGCGCGCCTCGAACAGGTCCACCACCCGCGGCAGGCCGCCGGTGATGTCGCCGGACTGCGAGCGCGCCGCCATCGGCACCCGCGCCAGCACGTCGCCGCGCTCCACCCGGGCGCCCTCGGCCAGGGTGACCGCCGCGTGCGCCGGCAACTGGTAGCGCACCTGCTCCTCGGTGCCCTCGAACAGCACCGGCTCGCCGTCCTCGTCCACCAGCCCCAGCGCCGGCACCAGGTTGCGCCCGGACGGCGGGCGGTCCTTCGGGTCCAGCACGCGGATGCTGGACAAGCCGGTGATCTCGTCGGCGGTGGCGCGGATGGTCTCGCCCTCGACGAAATCGGACAGGCGCACGCGCCCGCCGCGGTCCGCCAGCAGCGGCTGCTGGTGCGGGTCCCAGCCGGCGACCGTCTGCCCGGCCGCGACCGCCGCGCCCTCCTCGATGCGGAGGATCGCGCCGTAGGGCACCTGGTAGACCTCCTGCTCCCGGCCGTGCTCGCCGGTGATCACCAGCTCGCCGGTGCGCGAGGTCACCACCCAGCTGCCCGCCTCCCGCGGCAGGGTCTCCAGGCCGCGGAACTTGGCGGCGCCGCCCTGGCGCACGGTGACGTTGCTGGTGGCGGTGACCGCGCCGCTGATGGCGCCGCCGATGTGGAACGTGCGCATGGTCAGCTGCGTGCCCGGCTCGCCGATCGACTGCGCCGCGATCACGCCGACCGCCTCGCCGCGGGTCACCAGGGTGCCGCGCGCCAGATCGCGCCCGTAGCACTGCGCGCAAACCCCGCGCAGCGTGCGGCAGGTGACGCTGGAGCGGATCTTGATGCTGCTGAGGCCCCAGTCGTCGATCTGCGCCACCCACTGCTCGTCGAGCAGGGTGCCGGCCGGGATCAGCACCTCCCCCTCGCCGCCGTTCGCGGCGGCGCGGCGGACGTCCTCGGCGGTGACCCGCCCGAGCACCCGCTCGGCCAGGGTCTCGACCACGTCGGCGCCCTCGATGATGGGGTGGATGGTGAGGCCATCGCTGGTGCCGCAGTCGTCCTCGGTCACCACGAAGTCCTGCGCCACGTCCACCAGCCGCCGGGTCAGGTAGCCGGAGTTCGCGGTCTTCAGCGCCGTGTCGGTCAGGCCCTTGCGGGCGCCGTGGGTGGAGATGAAGTACTGCAGGACGTTCAGGCCCTCGCGGAAGTTGGCGGTGATCGGCGTCTCGATGATGGTGCTGTCCGGCTTGGTCATCAGGCCGCGCATGCCCGCCAGCTGGCGGATCTGCGCCTTGGAGCCGCGCGCGCCGGAATCCGACATCATGTAGATCGAGTTGAACGACGCCTGGGTCGCGGCGTTGCCCTCGCGGTCGGTCACCTCCTCGTGCTCGAGGCGGTCCATCATCTTCTGCGCCACCTCGTCGTTGGCCTGCGACCAGCGGTCGACCATCTTGTTGCGCCGCTCGTCGTGGGTCAGCAGGCCGCGCTCGTACTGCTCCTCGATCACGGCCACCGCCTGCTCGGCCTCCGCCAGGATGGCGCCCTTCTCCGCCGGCACCGCCATGTCGTCGACGCCGAACGAGATGCTCGCCACCGTCGAGTAGTGGAAGCCGGTGTACATCAGCCGGTCGCAGAACACCACGGTGTCCTTGAGGCCGAGCAGGCGGTAGCAGGCGTTGATCGCGCTCGAGATCGCGGCCTTGGTCATGTCGCGGTCGATCAGCGCGAACGGCAGGCCCGCGGGCAGGGTCTCCGACAGCAGCGCGCGGCCGACCGTGGTCTCGACCCGCCGCGGCGGGCCGTCCGGCTGCGGCAGGCGCACCTGCACCCGGGCGTGCAGCGCGGCGCCGCCGGATTCGTAGGCGCGCCGCACCTCGGCGGTGTCGGCGAACGCCAGCCCCTCGCCGGCGACGTTGACGCGCGCGCGGGTCATGTAGTACAGCCCCAGCACGATGTCCTGCGAGGGCACGATGATCGGCTCGCCGCTGGCCGGCGACAGCACGTTGTTGGTGGACATCATCAGCGCCCGCGCCTCCAGCTGCGCCTCCACCGACAGCGGCACGTGCACCGCCATCTGGTCGCCGTCGAAGTCGGCGTTGAAGGCCACGCAGACCAGCGGGTGCAGCTGCACCGCCTTGCCCT
This sequence comes from uncultured candidatus Poriferisulfidus sp., assembly GCA_965242985.1. Taxonomy (GTDB): domain Bacteria; phylum Pseudomonadota; class Gammaproteobacteria; order Poriferisulfidales; family Poriferisulfidaceae; genus Poriferisulfidus. The sequence goes on from OZ251520.1 coordinate 1,089,330, forward strand.
CCACCAGCACCGGCTCGAAGGCCTGGATGCCGAGGCGGTGCAGGGTCGGCGCCCGGTTCAGCATCACCGGGTGCTCGCGGATCACCTCGCTCAGGATGTCCCAGACCTCGGGCCCCTCGCGCTCGATCAGCTTGCGCGCCGCCTTCACGGTGGTGGCCAGCCCGCGGCTCTGCAGCTTGCCGAGGATGAACGGCTTGAACAGCTCCAGCGCCATCTTCTTCGGCAGGCCGCACTGGTGCAGCTTCAGGGTCGGGCCGACCACGATCACCGAGCGCCCGGAGTAGTCCACCCGCTTGCCGAGCAGGTTCTGGCGGAAGCGGCCCTGCTTGCCCTTGATCACCTCGGCCAGGGACTTCAGGCTGCGCTTGTTGTCGCCGGTGACCGTGCGCCCGCGGCGGCCGTTGTCGAACAGCGCGTCGACCGATTCCTGCAGCATGCGCTTCTCGTTGCAGATGATGATGTCCGGCGCGCCCAGCTCCAGCAGCCGCTGCAGGCGGTTGTTGCGGTTGATGACGCGGCGGTACAGGTCGTTCAGGTCCGAGGAGGCGAAGCGCCCGCCCTCCAGCGGCACCAGCGGGCGCAGGTCCGGCGGCAGCACCGGCAGCACCGTCAGCACCATCCATTCCGGCTTGTTGCGCGAGTACAGGAACGCCTCGTACAGCGCCAGGCGCTTGCTCAGGCGCTTGATCTTGGCCTCGCTGCGGGTGCGGGTCAGCTCGTCGCGCATCTGCTCGGATTCCTTGCGCAGGTCCAGGCCCTTGAGCAGCGCCTGGATCGCCTCCGCGCCCATCAGCGCCTCGAAAGAATCGCCGAAGCGGACGCGCATCGCCTGGTACTCGGGCTTGGTCAGCAGCTGCCGCGTCTGCAAGGTGGTGTTGAGGCCCGGCTGCGTCACCACGTAGCTCTCGAAGGCCAGGATCTTCTCCAGGTCCGGCAGGGTCATGTCCAGGATCAGGCCGATCCGGGACGGCAGCGACTTCAGCATCCACACGTGCGCCACCGGGCTGGCCAGCTCGATGTGCCCCATGCGCTGGCGGCGCTCCTTGGCCCGGGTCACCTCCACCCCGCACTTCTCGCACACCACGCCGCGGTGCTTCAGGCGCTTGTACTTCCCGCACAGGCACTCGTAGTCCTTGATCGGGCCGAAGATGCGCGCGCAGCACAGGCCGTCGCGCTCCGGCTTGAGCGTGCGGTAGTTGATCGTCTCCGGCTTCTTGACCTCGCCGTAGGACCAGGAGCGGATGACGTCCGGCGACGCCAGGTTGATCCGGATGGCGCTGAAGTCGGTCGGGTCGCTGAGCGGCCGGAACAGGTTGAAGACTTCTTTCATGGGGTCTCTCCGGGGGCGGTCACAGGCGCGGCGGCGGCGGCGGCAGCGGCTCCGCCGGCCGGTCCCGCTCCATGTCGATGTTGAGGCCCAGGGCGCGGATCTCGCGCATCAGGACGTTGAACGATTCGGGCACCGAGGCGTTCAGGTCCACCTGGTCCTCGATGATGCTCTTGTAGGCGCGGTTGCGGCCCTCGACGTCGTCCGACTTCACGGTCAGCATCTCCTGCAGGGTGTGGCTGGCGCCGTAGGCCTCCAGCGCCCACACCTCCATCTCGCCGAAGCGCTGGCCGCCGAGCTGCGCCTTGCCGCCGAGCGGCTGCTGGGTCACCAGGCTGTACGGCCCGGTCGAGCGGGCGTGCATCTTGTCGTCCACCAAGTGGTTGAGCTTGAGCATGTACATGTAGCCGACGGTGACCGGGCGGTCGAACGGCCGCCCGGTGCGGCCGTCGTACAGCTCCGTCTGGCCGCTGGCGGGCAGCCCGGCCAGCTCCAGCATCGCCTTGACCTCCGCCTCCTCGGCGCCGTCGAACACCGGCGAGCCCATGGGCACGCCGTCGCGCAGGTTCTCGGCCAGGGTCTGCAGCTCGGCCGCCTTGAAGCCGCTCAGGCCCAGCGGCGGCTCCGCGCCGGCCTCGTACACCCGGCGCAGCTGGGCGCGCAGCTCGTCCGCCGTCGGCCCCTGCTCCAGCAGCGCGCGCAGCTGCCCGCCGAGCGCCTTCGCGGCCCAGCCCAGGTGGGTCTCCAGCACCTGCCCCACGTTCATGCGCGACGGCACGCCCAGCGGGTTCAGCACGATGTCGACCGGCGTGCCGTCCTGCATGTGCGGCATGTCCTCGACCGGCACCACCATCGACACCACGCCCTTGTTGCCGTGCCGCCCCGCCATCTTGTCGCCGGGCTGCATGCGCCGCTTGACCGCCAGCGACACCTTGACCGTGCGCAGCACGCCCGGCGCCAGCTCGCTGCCGGCCTGGATCTTCTCCTTCTGCTGCGCGAACTGCCGCTCCAGCTCCTCGCGGTGCGCCCGCAGCCGCCGCTGCAGCGCCTCGAGGCCGCGGCTGGCGGCCTCGGTGCGCAGGCGGATGTCGAACCACTTGTCCGGCTCCAGCCCGTCCAGGTAGGCCGCGGTCACCTGGAACGCCTTGCGGCGCCCCGGCCCCTTGTCCGCCTGCTTGCCGGTGACCAGCGCGCGCACCCGCTGGCGGACGTCCTGCTGGTAGATGTGCAGCCGGTCCTCCATGTCCTTGCGCGCCTGCTCCACCGCGATCGCCTCGACCTCGACGGTGCGCGCGTCCTTGGGCTCGCCCTTGCGCGTGAAGATCTGCACGTCGATGACGGTGCCCTCCATGCCCGACGGCACCCGCAGCGAGGTGTCCTTCACCTCCGAGGCCTTCTCGCCGAAGATCGCCCGCAGCAGCTTCTCCTCCGGGGTCAGCTGGGTCTCGCCCTTGGGCGTCACCTTGCCGACCAGGATGTCGTGCGGCCGCACCTCGGCGCCGATGTACACGATGCCGCACTCGTCCAGCTTGCCGAGCAGGCCGTCGCTGATGTTCGGGATGTCGGCGGTGATCTCCTCGGCGCCCATCTTGGTCTCGCGCGCGATGCAGCTGAGCTCCTCGATGTGGATGGTGGTGTAGCGGTCCTCCTCCAGCACCCGCTCCGAGATGACGATCGAATCCTCGAAGTTGTAGCCGTTCCACGGCATGAACGCGACCAGCATGTTCTGCCCCACCGCCAGCTCGCCGAGGTCGGTGGCGGAGCCGTCCGCCAGCACGTCGCCGGCCTCGATGCGGTCGCCCGGCCGCACCCGCGGCCGCTGGTTGATGCAGGTGCTCTGGTTGGAGCGGACGTACTTGGTCAGGTTGTAGATGTCGACTCCGGCCTGGCCCTCGCCGGCCGCTTCGTCGTCGATCCGCACCACGATGCGGTTGGCGTCGACGTCCTTGACCGCGCCGGCGCGCCGCGCCAGCACCATGGCGCCGGAATCCACCGCCACCGTCCGCTCCATGCCGGTGCCCACCAGCGGCTTCTCGGCGCGCAGCGTCGGCACCGCCTGGCGCAGCATGTTGGAGCCCATCAGCGCGCGGTTGGCGTCGTCGTGCTCGAGGAACGGGATCAGCGCCGCCGCCACCGACACGATCTGCCGCGGCGAGACGTCGATGTAGTCGATCTTGTCCGGCGCCTCCAGCGCGAACTCGCCGTGGTGGCGGCAGGACACCTGCCGGTCCAGGAAGCGCCCGTCCTTGTCCAGGCTGGCGTTGGCCTGGGCGATCACGTAGCGCCCCTCCTCGATCGCGGACAGGTACTCGATGCGCCCGGCGACCCGGCCGTTCGCCACCTTGCGGTAGGGCGTCTCCAGGAAGCCGAAGCGGTTCAGCCGGGCGTACACCGCCAGCGAGTTGATCAGGCCGATGTTGGGGCCTTCCGGGGTCTCGATCGGGCACACCCGGCCGTAGTGCGTCGGGTGCACGTCGCGCACCTCGAAGCCGGCGCGCTCGCGGGTCAGCCCGCCGGGGCCGAGCGCGGAGATCCGCCGCTTGTGGGTCACTTCCGCCAGCGGGTTGTTCTGGTCCATGAACTGCGACAGCTGGCTGGAGCCGAAGAACTCCTTGATCGCCGCCGACACCGGCTTGGCGTTGACCATGTCCTGGGCCGACAGCTCGTCGACCTCGGCCTGGGTCAGGCGCTCCTTGACCGCCCGCTGCACGCGCGCCAGCCCGGTGTGGAACGCCTCCTGCACCTGCTCGCCGACGCAGCGCACGCGGCGGTTGCCCAGGTGGTCGACGTCGTCCACCGCGTCGCGGCCGTGGTGGATGTTGATCAGCGTCTGCAGCACGTCGGTGATGTCCTCCTTCTGCAGCGTGCCCGGCCCCTCCATGCTGTCGCGGCGCAGGCGGCGGTTCAGGCGCATCCGCCCGACCGGCGACAGGTCGTAGCGCTCGAGGTCGAAGAACAGGCTCTGGAAATGGTTGCCGACGGTCTCGTTGGTGGTCGGCTCGCCCGGCCGCAGCACCTTGTAGATGATCTCCTGCGCGTCCAGCGGGTCCTCGCCGTCCGCGTCGCGCTGCGGCCGGAACTCGTCGGTGCGCAGCGTGCCGGGGATGCCCTGCGCGGAATCCGGCGACTGGATGATCTCGAACTCGCGCACCGGCAGCTCCTGCAGCTCCTGCAGCAGCGCCTCGTCGAGCAGGGTGTTGAGGCCGAAGCGCTCGTGCACCTCGCCGGTCTCCGGGTCGAACAGGTCGCGCGCCAGCGCGCGGTCGAGCAGGTAGCCGGCCGGCACCTCGATCTCCCGGCGGCCGGCCGCCTTCAGCTTCTGCACGTGGATCGGCTTCAGGTTGTGCCCGGCCGGCACCTTGACCGCGTCGCCGGCGGCGATCTCGAACGACAGCTTCTGCCCCACGAGGTCGTCGGTGGCGATGAAGAAGCGGTTGCGCGCCGGCAGCTCGATGTCGCACAGCTCCGGCAGCCGCTCCGCGCGCGCCTCGGTCAGGCGGGTGCCGGCCTTGGCCGCCTGGCGGCCCTCGTGCAGCATCGAGAACGGCAATTCCTTGCCGACCCAGGCCTCGGTGCGCATCCGCCAGGCGCCGTCGGCGTAGGCGTAGCCGGTCTTGCGGTTGGCGGGCGCCAGCTTCTTGCGCAGGAACTCCAGCGGCGCCAGCACCTGCGCGACGCCGCGCTTGGCCAGCTCCCGGGCCGCGCGCCCGGTCAGCATCTTGCCCTTCTCCAGCACCACCTCGCCGCTCGCGGCGTCGACCAGCGCGAACGTCAGCTTGCACTCGGGCAGCGCCTGCGGCGGCACCGCGCGCCACGCCTCCATGCGCACCGCGCAGCTGGTGGTGTAGGTCTCGAGGATCTCCCGCCGGGTCATGCCGATCGCCCGCAGCAGGATGGTGACCGGGATCTTGCGGCGGCTGTCGACGCGGATGTAGATCAGGTCCTTGTGGTCGAAGCCGAACTCCAGCCAGGAGCCGCGGTCCGGCTTGATGCGCGCCTGGTGCAGGATCTTCCCGGACGAGTGGCCGCGGCCCTTGTCGTCGGTGAAGATCACGCCGGGCGACTGCAGCAGCTGCGACACCACCACCCGCTCGGTGCCGTTGATGACGAACGTGCCGTGCGGCGTCATCAGCGGGATGTCGCCGAGGTACACCTCCTGCTCGCGCACCTCCTTGATCTTGCGCGGCTCGCCCTTCGGCGTGTCCTTCTTGTAGATCAGCAGCCGCGTCCGGACGTGCAGCGGCGCCATGTAGGTCTGGCTGCGCTTCTGGCACTCGCGCACGTTGAACACCGGCTCGCCGAGGCGGTAGCCCCGGCAATGCAGCTCGATGTGCTCGGAGTGGCTGATGATCGGGAACACCGCGTTCAGCACCGCCTGGATGCCGTCGTCCTCGCGCGCCTCGGGCGCCGCGTCGGCCTGCAGGAAGCGCTGGTAGGACTCGACCTGCACCTGCAGCAGGTTCGGGATCGCCAGCACCTCCGGCAACTTGCTGAAATCCTTGCGGATGCGCTTCTTTTCGGTGTAGGAGTAGGACATGCCCGCCTCAGCGTCGGGTTAAAGGGCGGCCGCCGGCGCCGGCGGCGCCGGGCGGTCCGTTCGGTTCGGAATCGCGCGCACCGGAACTATTTGAGTTCGACGGCGGCGCCCGCTTCCTCCAGCTGCTTCTTGACCGCTTCGGCCTCGTCGGCCTCCACGCCTTCCTTGACCGTGCACGGCGCGCTCTCCACCAGCTCCTTGGCCTCCTTGAGGCCGAGCCCGGTGATCTGGCGCACCGCCTTGATCACGCTGATCTTGTTGTCGCCGAACGAGGACATGGCCACGTCGAAGCTGGTCTGGGCCTCCTCCTCGGCGCCCGCCTCGGCCGGCGCGGCCGGCGCCGCCACCGCGGCGGCGGCGGAAACGCCGAACTTCTCCTCCATCGCGGAGATCAGGTCGACGATATCCATCACGCTCATGTTGGCGATCGTGTCCAGGATGTCTTCTTTGGAAATGTTCTCGGTAGGCATGATGCTCCTCGGGTTGCGGATGTCGGAAAGGGTCTCGGGCGCGCCTCAGGCGGCCGCCTCGCGGCGCGCGCGCACCGCCGCCAGCGCGCGCGCCAAGCGCGCCGGAATCTCGGCCTGCGTGCGCACCAGCTTCTCGATCGGCGCGCGCAGCGTCGCCAGCAGCAGCGCCAGCGCCTGCTCGCGCGACGGCATGTCGGCCAGCCGGCCCAGGCCGGCGCGGTCCAGCAGCGCGCCCTCGAACACGCCGAACTTCATCTCCAGCAGCTCGTGCGCTTCGCCGAAGTCGCGGAACAGGCGCGCCGCGGCGGCCGGCTCTTCCTCGGCGAAGCCGAACAGCAGCGGGCCGCGCAGCTCGGCGCCGGCGCATTCCAGCCCGGTGCCGGCGAACGCGCGCCGGGCCAGGCGGTTCTTGACCACCCGCACGCGCACGCCGCAGCCGCGCGCCTGCCGCCGCAGGTCGGTCAGTTCGGCCACGCCCAGGCCGCGGTACTCGGCCGCCACCAGCGCGCCCGCGCGCGCCGCGGCCGCGGCCACGTCGGCGACGATCGCCTCTTTCTCGGTGCGGGTCAGCGCCATCGGGATTTCCGGTCCGGCCTCAGACGGTGGCCGGGTCGACGCGCACGCCGGGGCCCATGGTGGCCGCGATCGCGATCTTGCGCAGGTACGCGCCCTTGGCGGACGCCGGCCGGGCCCGCACCAGCTCGCCGACCAGGCCGCGCAGGTTCTCGGCCAGCTGCTCCGGCGCGAAGCCGGCGCGGCCGATGGTGCAGTGCACGATGCCGCCCTTGTCGGTGCGGTAGAGCACCTTCCCGGCCTTGGCGTCGCGCACCGCCGCCGCGACGTCCGGGGTCACCGTGCCAGTCTTCGGGTTCGGCATCAGGCCGCGCGGGCCCAGCACCGGCCCCAGCTTGCCGACCACCGGCATCGCGTCCGGCGCGGCGACCACGGTGTCGAAATCCAGTTCGCCGCCCTGCATCCGCTCGGCCAGATCCTCCAGGCCGACCGCGTCGGCGCCCGCCGCCTCCGCCTCCCGCGCCTGGTCGCCGGCGGCGAACGCCGCCACCCGCGCCTCCTTGCCGGTGCCGTGCGGCAGCACGTAGGCGCCGCGCAGGTTCTGCTCGCTCTGCCGCGGATCGACGCCGAGGTTGACGCTCAGGTCCACGCCCTCGGCGAACTTCGCCGTCGCCGTCTCCCGCACCAGGCGCACCGCCTCCTCCAGCGGGTACAGCCGCCCGGCCTCCACCGCCGCCGCCGCGGCGCGCGTCCGCTTGCCGCTCATTCCGCCACCTCCAGGCCCATGCTGCGGGCGCTGCCGGCGAGGATCCGCACCGCCGCCTCCAGGTCGTGCGCGCTCAGGTCGGCCATCTTGGCCTCCGCGATCTCCTCCAGCTGCCGGCGCGTGACCGTGCCGACCTTGACCGAGTTGGGGGTCGCGCTGCCCTTCTCCACGCCGGCCGCCTTGCGCAGCAGCACCGCCGCCGGCGGCGTCTTGACCACGAAGTCGAAGCTGCGGTCGGCGTAGACGGTGATCACCACCGGCAGCGGCATGCCCTTCTCCATCGACGCGGTGCGGTCGTTGAACTGCTTGCAGAAGTCCTGGATCGGCAGGCCGTGCTGGCCCAGCGCCGGGCCCACCGGCGGCGCCGGGTTGGCCCCGCCGGCCGGCACCTGCAGCTTGACGCGCGCCTGGATTTCCTGTTCCGCGGCCATGACTCAGTCCTTGGCGACCTGCTCGAAGTTCAGCTCCACCGGCGTGGAGCGGCCGAAGATCTGGATCGCCACCCGCAGCCGGCCCTTGTCGTGGTTGGCCTCCTCGACCACGCCGCTGAAGTCGTTGAACGGCCCGTCGATGACCCGCACCATCTGGCCCGGCTCGTACATGACCTTGACCCGCGGCGTCGCCTCGCCCTCCTCGACCCGCGCCAGGATCGCCTCGACCTGGTCGTCGGGAATCGGCTCCGGCCGGTGGCGCTTGCCGCCGATGAAGCCGAGCACCTTCGGCATCTGCCGCACCAGGTGCCAGTTCTCCTCGGACCAGCGCATCTGCACCAGCACGTAGCCGGGGAAAGTCTTGCGCCGGGTCGTCTTCTGCTTGCCGTCGCGCAGTTCGACGATGGTCTCCGACGGCACCTCGATGCGGCCGAATTCCCGCTCCTTGTGCAGCCGCTCGATGCGCTCGCGCAGCTTCTCCTTGACCTGCTCCTCGTAGTTGGAGTAGGCATGCACCGCGTACCACTGCAGGCCGCCGGCGTCCGCTTGCTGCGCTTCCCCGTCCATCGCCTCAGCCCAGCAGCAGCCGCACGCCCCAGCTCAGCACGCGGTCCAGCAGCCACAGGAACAGCGCCATCACCAGCACCGCCACGAACACCACCAGCGAGGTCTGCAGGGTCTCGGCGCGGGTCGCCCAGACCATCCGGCGCACCTCGCCGCGCGCCTCGCCCATGAAGCCCGCGAAGCGCCGGCCGTGGGCCGAGCCCAGCAGCACGCCGGCCGCGGTCGCGGCCAGCGCCAGCAGGCCGAGCACGCGGTACAGCAGCGCCTGGTCGCCGAAGTAGTAGAAGCCGGCCACGCCCGCCGCCAGCAGCGCGCCCGCCGCGGCCCAGCGCGCCCAGTCGGCCGGCGACAGCGGCCCGCCCGCGCGTTCCGCCGCGCTCATCGCGCCCGCCCGTGGCAGGCCAGGAGGGACTCGAACCCCCAACCTGCGGTTTTGGAGACCGCTGCTCTGCCAATTGAGCTACTGGCCCGTGACGGCGTCATGATCCTGCTCCGCGGCGCTGCGCGCGCGCTTATTCGATGACCTTGGTGACCACGCCGGAGCCGACCGTGCGCCCGCCCTCGCGGATGGCGAAGCGCAGCTGCTCCTTCATCGCGATCGGCGCCCCCAGCTCCACCGTCAGCGACACGCTGTCCCCCGGCATCACCATGTCCGTCCCCGACGGCAGCGTCACCGCCCCCGTCACGTCCGTGGTGCGGAAGTAGAACTGCGGACGATACCCCGACACGAACGCCGTGTGCCGGCCGCCCTCCTCCTTGCTCAGCGCGTACACCTCCGCCTCGAACTTCGTGTGCGGCGTGATCGAGCCCGGCTTGCACAGCACCTGGCCCCGCTCCACCTCCTCGCGCTTGATCCCCCGCAGCAGCACGCCGACGTTGTGGCCGGCCTGGCCCTGCTCCAGCATCTTGCGGAACATCTCCACCCCGGTGCAGGTCGTCTGCGCCGTCTCCCGCACGCCCACGATCTCCACCTCGTCGTTCACCTTCACCACGCCCCGCTCGATCCGCCCCGTCACCACCGTGCCCCGGCCCGAAATCGTGAACACGTCCTCCACCGGCATCAGGAAATCCCCGTCCACGTCCCGCTCCGGCTCCGGCACGTGCTCGTCCAGCGCCGCCACCAGGCGCGCGATCGACGGCACCCCGTGCTCGCCCGCGTCCCCCTCCAGCGCCTTCAGCGCCGAACCCACCACGATCGGCGTCTCCGCGCCCGGAAACTCGTACTTGCTCAGCAGCTCCCGCACCTCTTCCTCCACCAGCTCCAGCAACTCCGCGTCGTCCACCTGGTCCGCCTTGTTCAGGTACACCACCATGTGCGGCACCCCCACCTGCCGCGCCAGCAGAATGTGCTCGCTGGTCTGCGGCATCGGCCCGTCCGCCGCGCTCACCACCAGGATCGCCCCGTCCATCTGCGCCGCCCCCGTGATCATGTTCTTCACGTAGTCCGCATGCCCCGGGCAGTCCACGTGCGCGTAGTGCCGCGCCGGCGACTCGTACTCCACGTGCGCGGTCGCGATCGTGATCCCCCGCGCCTTCTCCTCCGGCGCGTTGTCGATCTCGTCGTAGCCCTTCACGTCGCCGCCGTGCTCCGCCGCCATGATCTTCGTCAGCGCCGCCGTCAGCGTCGTCTTGCCGTGATCCACATGCCCGATCGTCCCCACGTTGACGTGCGGCTTCGTGCTCGCGTAAACCTCCTGTGCCATGTCTCCTCCTGTGGCGATGGTTTTGTTTCAGCTGGAGCCCATAACCGGATTTGAACCGGTGACCTCTTCCTTACCAAGGAAGTGCTCTACCGACTGAGCTATATGGGCCGATGCCGTTCCCCGGGTCAGGTCTGGAGCGGGCGAGCGGGGTCGAACCGCCATCATCAGCTTGGAAGGCTGAGGTTCTGCCATTGAACTACGCCCGCCGGACGGCCTCTCCGGCCCGTTTCCCGCGCCCCTTGGTGGAGGGGGTAGGATTCGAACCTACGAAGGCTGAGCCAGCAGATTTACAGTCTGCCCCCGTTGACCGCTTGGGTACCCCTCCAGCTGGTAGCGTTAAAGTTTTCTATTGTAGCACAAGCGGGAATCCGCCCTTGCGGAAAAGGGGCCGGGCGCTGGAGCTGGCGGGAGGATTCGAACCCCCGACCGGCTGTTTACAAAACAGCTGCTCTGCCGAACTGAGCTACGCCAGCGGCGGCGGCCCGCCCCCATTATACGGGGCCGCCAGCGGCCTCGGCGCGCAGCCGCGCCAGCAGCGCCGCGGCGTCCGGCCCGAGCGGGGCCTCGAGCGCCAGCGGCTCCCCGGTCGCCGGGTGCCGCAGCCGCAGCGACCGGGCATGCAGGAACAGGCCGCGGAAGCCCCGCGCCCGGGCGGCGCGGTTCGCGGCGCGGTCGCCGTAGCGGTCGTCGCCGACCAGCGGGTGCCCCAGTTCCCGGGCGTGCGCCCGGATCTGGTGCGTGCGGCCGGTCTCGGGCCGCGCCTCCAGCAGGCTGGCGCCGGCGAAGCGCTCGAGCGGCGCGAAGCGGGTCGCCGCGGCGCGCCCGGCCGCGTCCGCCACGGATTTCCGCCCGCGCGCGCCGCTGCGGCGCACCGTCAGCGGCGTCCGCGCCGCGCGCGGCCCGCCCCGCCAGCGCCCGGCCGCCAGGCACCAGTACACCTTCTCCACGGTCCGCGCCCGCAGCTGCGCGTGCAGGTCCGCCAGCGCCGCGCGGCTGCGCGCCAGCAGCAGGCAGCCGCTGGTGCCGCGGTCCAGGCGGTGCGCCAGCTCCAGATACTCGTCCGCGCCGCGCGCGGCGCGCAGCAGGTCGATCAGGCCGAACGGCGCGCGGCTGCCGCCGTGCGCCGGCAGGCCGGGCGGCTTGTCCACCGCCAGCAGGTGCGCGTCCTCATGCAGCACCGGGACCGCGATCGCCGGCAGGTCCTCCGGCGCCGGCGCCGGCGCGTCCGCCCGGTGCGGCGGCACCCGCACCCGGTCGCCCGCCGCCAGCCGCGCGGCCGGCTTCGCCCGGCCGCCGTTGACGCGCACCTGGCCGGTGCGGATCCAGCGGTAGACCGCCCGCCGCGGCACCGGCAGGCGCGACAGCAGGAAGTTGTCGAGGCGGCGGCCGGCCTCCGCCGCCGCCACCGGCAGCAGCGCGGCGGCGGACGGGGCGGCGGGGCGGCGGGGCATGGCGGTGCTATACTAATACGGAACGAACCTGCGGGCGGCCGGGGCCAAGGCCGCCGCCGCCCGCCCCGATCCGCAGCCAGAGAGTTCGCCCGCGCTTCCCAATGCGGCCCCGGAATCCCCGGGCCGCGGGCGTTGCGCCGAGGTTTCTGCCGCCCGCCCCCTGCCGACCGCTCATGCATCCGCTCCGATCCCTGTCTGAGCCGTGCTCCGCCCCGCGCGCGCCCGCCGCGCGCGCGGCCCGGCATGCGGCGGGCGTTCCACAACCCATGAAGGACCGCCATGAAACGCATACTCGTCAACGCCACGCAGCCGGAAGAGCTGCGCGTGGCCATGGTCGACGGCCAAGAACTGTACGACCTTGATATCGAACTGACCGGGGACAAGCAGCGCAAAGCCAACATCTACAAGGCCAAGATCGTCCGCATCGAGCCCAGCCTCGAAGCGGCGTTCGTGGACTACGGCGTGCCGCGCCACGGCTTCCTGCCGTTCCGCGAGATCGCGCCCGGCTATTACCGCAGCAAGAACGCCGCCACCATCCAGGAGGCGGTGCGCTCCGGCCAGGAGTTGATCGTCCAGGTGACGCAGGACGAGCGCAGCAACAAGGGCGCCGCGCTCACCACGTTCCCCAGCCTGCCCGGGCGCTACCTGGTGCTGACGCCCAACAACCCCCGCTCCGGCGGCATCTCGCGGCAGATCGAGGGCGAGGACCGGGAGAACCTGCAGAAGATCGCGCAGCAGCTGCGCCCGCTCGAGGGCGGCGGCGTGATCGTGCGCACCGCCAGCATCGGCCGCAGCGTCGAGGAGCTGCAGTGGGACCTGGACAACCAGGCGCGGCTGTGGGAAGCGATCCTGCACGCCTCGGAGAAGGACGCGCCGTTCCTGATCTACAGCGACAACGACGCCATCGTCCGGGCGCTGCGCGACAACCTGCGCGACGACATCGACGAGGTGCTGATCGACCGGCCGGACATCTACGAGCAGGCGGTCGGCTTCGTCGAGCGCATGGCGCCGCAGTACCGCCGGCGGCTGCAGCTGTACGAGGACGCGACGCCGCTGTTCACCCACTACCAGATCGAAAGCCAGATCGAGACGGTCCACGACCGGGTGGTGCGCCTGCCCTCCGGCGGCACGCTGGCGATCGACCGCACCGAGGCGCTGGTGTCGATCGACATCAACTCGGCGCGCGCCACCCGCGGCAGCGACATCGAGGTGACCGCGCTCAACACCAACCTGGAGGCGGCCGCCGAGGCGGCGCGCCAGCTGCGCCTGCGCGACCTGGGCGGGCTGGTGGTGATCGACTTCATCGACATGGCCAGCAGCGCCAACCAGAAGAAAGTCGAGAACGAGCTGCGCGACCAGGTGCGCAAGGACCGCGCGCGGGTGCAGCTCGGCCGCATCTCGCGCTTCGGCATGCTGGAGCTGTCGCGCCAGCGGCTGCGCGCGGCGCTCGGCGAATCGACCCACGTCACCTGCCCGCGCTGCGACGGGCACGGCAGCGTGCGCACCGTGCGCTCGCTGGCGCTGTCGGTGCTGCGCCTGCTCGAGGAGGAGGCGATGAAGGCGAACACCGGCATGGTGGTGGCGGAGCTGCCGATCGAGACCAGCGCCTACCTGCTGAACGAGAAGCGCGACGGCATCGACGAGATCGCCGAGCGCTGCGGCGTGCGCGTCCGGCTGCTGCCGGACGCGCGCCTGCAGACGCCGCATTACCGGATCGCGCGCGTGCGCGACGACGACCCGCAGCTGGACCGCCCGTTCGACTACGACCGGTTCGCCGAAGCCCCGGCCCAGGAAGCGGCCGGCCGCGGCGGCGGCCGCCAAGCGCCGGCGCGGCAGCGGCCCGCGGCGAAGCCGGCGATCGACGTGGCCGAGCACATCGTCGCCCCGCCGCGCCCCGGCGCCCTGAAGCGGCTGCTGCATACTTTCGGCGGCTGGTTCCAGGCCGCCCCGCCGGCCCCGCCCGCCGCCGCGGCGAAAACGCCCGCTTCCGCTTCCTCCGCGGCCGCCTCCTCTGCGGCCGCTTCCTCCTCTACCCGCCGCCGGCGCGGCGGCCGCAGCCGGCGGCGGCCGCACGAGGCCGGCCGAGAGGCGGGCGGCGAGACGCGGCGCGCGGCGAAGCAATCCGCCGACGGGAACGGAGCCCGGTCCGGCGGCGGCGGCGACGGGGACAGCAGCGGCGCCGGCGAGGGCGGCAAACGGCGCAGCCGCGGCCGGCGCGGCGGCCGCGGCCGGCGGCGCGGGCGCGAGGGCGGCCGGGAGGCGGCCGGCGGCGAACAGCGCGAGCAGTCCCGCGGGGCGCGCCGGAGCGGCGGCGGGAGCGCCCCCGCCCCGCAGCCCGACGACATCGGCAACCGCGCGCCGGAAGCGCCGCCGGAGCCGCCGCCGCCGCAGGACGACATCGGCAACCGGGCCGCGCCGCCGCCCGCCGCCGGCGAGCGGCCCGCCCCGGCGGAGCCGCCGCGCTAGCCCGCCCCGGCGCCGGCTTCGACCGCGTCGATCACCGGCTCCGACCAGCTGCCGGTGACCCGGTACTGCGTGGTGGTGACCTCGTCGAGGCCGCCGCCGAACAGCTCCAGCACCTTGTTGACGGCGTAGGCCGCGCCGATGCCGACCGGCCCCAGCGGCGCGCCGATCGCGACCGGCAGCAGCGTGCTGGTCTCGGGCGTGGCCACCACCAGCAGGTCGTAGTCCTCGGCCGCGACGCCGATGCGCCCGACGATCAGGAACTGCGCCGACGGGCCGACGACGCGCACGCCCTCGGTGTACAGGCTGCCGCCGCGGAACTCGAGGCGGCCCTCGACCCGGTCGTAACTGAAGCCGCCGCGCAGGACGTCGTCGAAGTCCAGCGACAGGCGCTTGAAGATCATCTCCAAGTTGAGCAGCGCCAGCACGCGCGCCGCCTCCGGCGCCACGTGCCGGATGCGCCCGTCGCGGCCCGCGAGCTCGGCCGCGCCGCCGAGCGCGCGCAGCTCGTAGTCCAGCGGCGTGCCCGGCCAGTGCGCCGCCATCTCCACCTCCAGCGCGCCTTCGCGCAGGGTGTGCCCGACCGACCAGAAGTCCAGCGTCTTCCCCAGGTCGCCGCTGCGCGCCGCGCCGCGGAGCTCGGTGCGGTGCGCCGCGCCGTCGCGGCTCCAGCTCCCGCTCAGCGCCGCGGAGAATTCCGCCGCCGCCGCCTCCAGGCGGACGATCTCCATGCGCCCGGGCCCGGGTTCGGTCTCCGCCGCCACCTGCCGCAGCCGGTAGGCGCCGAGCTGCAGTTCGTCGGCGCTCAGCCGCAGCGGCGGCAGCGCGCCGGGGTCGAGCGCGGCCGCCGCGACCGCCTTCTCCGCCGCCTCGACCGCGCCGCCCAGATGCAGGCGGCGGAAGCGCGCGACGACCGGCGCGCCCGCGGCGTCCGGCAGCCGCGCATGGCCCGCGGCGAGCGGCGCGTCGAACTCCACGCGCAGCGCGTCCCCCTCCCGGCGCGCCGACACCGCGAGCTCTTCGAGCTCGGCCTCGCGCCAGCGCAGCCGGTCGATGCGCAGCGCGTCCACCTCCGGCCAGACCTCGATGCCGCCCGCCTGGCGCCGCCGCCAGTCCAGCCACTCGTCCAGGTCCGCCTCGCCCAGGCGCCCGGTCAGCGCCAGCGCGCCGGCGCGCAGCGGCGGCGTCCGGTCGGCGCCGAAGGCGATCGCGCCGCGCGGCCGGCCGGCGGCGTCGACGGCGATCCGGGCCCGGGTCGGCCCCTGCGCCAGGGTCAGGTCGACGCGGCCGTCGAGCTCCAGCTGCGCCTCCAGCTCCAGCGGCGCGGCCGCGGCGGCCGGCTTGCCGAGCGGCGCCGGCAGGTCGATGGCCACGCCCGCGAGATCGCTGCGCGCCCGCGCCGCCACGCCCCGGCGCCCGCCGGCGCCGGCCGGATCCGGCAGCAGCAGGTCGAGCCGCCATTGCGAGCGGCCCGCCAGCCAGCCGAAGCTGCCGCGCAGCGCCGGCGGCAGGAAATCCGCCGGCGCGGCGGACAAGTCGAGCGCCACGGCGGTGTCGCCGGCCGGGGTCGCGGACACCCGCAGCTGCGCCGGGCGGTCGCGGAAGCGCGCCTCCAGCCGGCCCTCGAGGCGGCCGTCGGCGAAGCGCAGCCGCCCCGCCGCGTCCGTCAGCCGGGCGCCGTTGAACGCCGCCTCGAGGCGGCCCGCGCGCACGTCGAGCAGGCCCCGCGCCCGCTCCGGCCGCCGCAGCCGGTCGTCGAGCGGCAGGTTCAGCACCACGTCCACGGCCGCTTCGCCGTCCGCCGCCACCGCCCGCCGGAAGCCGGGGTCCAGCGCCTCCAGCTGCTCGAGGTAGGCCGTCAGGTCGGCGACCGGGCCGTCCAGCCGGCCGCTGCCGTACAGGTCGATGAGCTTCAGGTCTTCAATCAGCACCGCGCCGTCCCGCAGGCGGAAGCCCGTCAGCGCCGCCGCGTCCAGCAGCGCATGCAGCCGGCGGCCCTCCAGCAGCAGCGCGCCTGCCGCCTCCCGCAGCGGCGGCAGCCCCGGCTCGTAGTCCAGCTCGAGGCCGGCCAGCCGGCCCTGCAGCCGCAGCGCCGGCTCCGCGTCCGCCGCCGCCGGGACGTGCAGCTCCAGCCGCGCCTCCCGCAGTTCGCCGGCGCGGAACGCCGCGCGCATCCAGCGGTCGTCCTCCGGCGCCAGGTAACCCTCGGGCAGATGGGCCGCAAGGCCGGCCAGTTCGGCCCGCTCGAGGCGGGCATCGACATGCAGCGCGCCGCCGGCGAGCCAGCCCGCGCCGCGCAGCGACAGCTGCGGCGACGATGCGGCGACCCCGCTCAGGCGCAGCGCCCAGTCCGCCCCGTCCGGCCACAGTTCCGCCGTCGCCCGCAGCGTCTCCGGCGCAAGCTCTTGCCCGCCCCAAACCGGATGGCGCAGCCGCGGGCCGCGGCTGTCGATATGCAGCCGGAGGCCCCGCCCGCTCGCGCTCAGCCCGGCATCGACGCCCGCCAGCTGCAGGCCGGCGCCCCGGTTCAGTCCTAATCCAACGCCTCGGGCCTGCAGCCGGTAGCGCTCAGGCGCCGCGGGATCGAACCAGCCGCTCGCCTCGCGCAATTCGCCGGCCAGTTCCGTTTCCGGCAGCGGGTCGATGTCCGCCTGGCGCAACAGCCGCTGCGCCGCCGCCAGGTCCAGCCGCTCCAGCCGGCCGGCGAGCCGTTCGCCGTCGAAGCGGAACCGGCCGGACGCCGCGGCCTCTTCGCCGTCGGCGGACAGGCGCCCGAGCGCCGCCTCCCAGCGCGCGCCGTCGCGCCGGAAGCCGGCCTGCAGTTCGAGCCGCCGCCAGCCGTCCGCGGCCGGCGCGGGGCGTTCCAGAACCGCCGTTCCCGCCGCTGAGCGCAGCGCGCCCTCCTCCCAGGAGAGCGCGCCCTCGACGCACGGCGCAGCGTCCGCCGGCAGCGCCGCGAGCGAAGCGGCGAACGCCTCGGGCAGCCAGTTCCGCCACGGCGCGGCCGCGGGCATGCACAGCGCCAGTTCCGCCTCGCGGCCGCCGAAAGCGCCGAACGAGGCCCGCGCCCGGAACGCCGTCCCGTCCGGCGCGGCCGGGCGGTTGCGCGCGCGCAGTTCGAGGCCCGCCAGCCCGCGCTCCAGATCCAGGTCGACGCGCCCCAGATCGAGCCGCCCGCCGCCCGCCGCGTCGCGGAGCGTCAGCGCCACATCGCGCAGGCGCAGCGAATCCGCCGGCAAGCCGGCGCCGGCCGCGCCCATGCCCCAGCCGCCGTCGGCGCGGCGCGCCAGTTCCACTTCGCCGCCGACCGCCGTGGCGCGCGCCAGCCGCGGCGACAGGCGCAACACGGTGGCGACGAAATCCAGCTCCAGCTCCATCCGCTCGAAGCGCAGCGCGCCCCCCCCGCCGGGCAGGCGCAGCTCGACCCCCTCCAGCGCCATGCCGGGATACGGCCCGGCCCACTCGCCGCGCGCGGTCCGCACCGCCAACTCGGCGCCCAGGCGCTCGGCCAGGTGGCGGCTCAGCGCCGGGCGCAGGTCGTCCAGGTAATGCAGGCTCAGGCGCGCGGCCGCCGACGCCAGCGCCAGCAGCCCCAGCGCGGCGGCGGCCAGCCCCAGCCCCAGGCGCGCGAGCCGCCGCCAGTTCACGCCGCCGCCTCCCAGGCCGGGCGGACGCCGAACGCCGCCAGCAGCGCGCGGGTCTCGGCCAGCGGCAGGCCGACCGCGTTGGTGTAGCTGCCGCGCACCGCGCGCACGCGGGCGCCGGCCCGGCCCTGGACCGCGTAGCCGCCCGCCTTGCCGCGGGGCTCGCCGGTGGCCCAGTAGGCCGCGATCCATGCCGGCTCCAGCTCGTCGAACACCACCTCGGTGGCGCAATGCAGCGCCTCCTCGCGCCCGGCGGCGGCGACGCACACGCCGGTGACGACCTCATGCGCGGCGCCGGACAGCCGGCGCAGCATGCGCGCGCAGTCCTCGCGGTCGGCGGGCTTGCCCCAGCAGCGTCCGTCCTGCGCCACCACGGTGTCGGCCGCCAGCGCCACCGCGTCCGGAAAGCGCGCCCGCGCCGCGGCGGCCTTGGCGCGGGCGAGCCGCCGCGTCAGCGCGGCGGCCGCCTCCCCCGGCCGCGGCGCCTCGTCGATCGCCGTCGGATGCTGCGCGAAGCGGTAGCCCGCCTGCCGCAGCAGGCCGGCCCGCCGCGGCGAGGCCGACGCGAGCACCAGCGTCTCCATCTAGGCGGCCGCGCCGCGCGCGGCGGGCGGCATGCTCCAGAGCTTCTCCAGGCTGTAGAAGGCGCGGGTCTCCGGCAGCATCACGTGCACCACCGCATCGCCCAGGTCGAGCAGCACCCAGTCCCGGGACGCCTCCTCCGCCACCCGCGCGCCGCGCGCCGCGCGCGCGCGCTCGGCGACCAGGTCGGCGATGCCGCGCACGTGCCGGTCGGAGCGCCCGCTGGCGATGATCATGTACAGCGTGACGGAGGTCTGCGCACGGACGTCCAGCGCCACCGGGTCCTCCGCCTTGGCGTCCGCCAGCGCCGCCAGCACCAGGTCCCGCAGCCGCTCGCCCTCTTTCAAGGCCGCGCCTCAGCCGCCGCGCCGGCGCGCCGGTACAGGCGGTGCCGCCGCAGGTAGGACCAGACCGGCCCGGGCAGGCAGTGCCGGGGCTGTTCGCCGGCGCGCAGCAGCGCGCGCACCCGGCTCGAGGACAGGTCCCAGGCGCCGCCCGCGTGCAGGTAGACGCGGCCGCAGGGGGCCGCGCGCAGGTCCGCCGGGTCGCGGGTGCAGCGCGCCGCCCAGGCCGGCGGCAACGCCGGAAAGCCGGCCGTGCCGGGCCGCGCCGCGGCCGCCACGTGGCACAGTTCCGGCAATTCGTCCGCGCGGCGCCAGTCCGGCAGCCCGGCCAGCGCGTCCGCGCCGACGATCAGCGTCAGCGGGGAATCGTCCTCTTCCTGCAGCGAGCATAGCGTGTCGAAAGTATACGACACGCCGCCGCGGCGCAGTTCGCGGTCGTCGGCGATCAGGAAGCGGCCGTCGGCGATCAGCCGCAGCATCGCCAGGCGGTGCGCGCCGGACGCCGCGGGCGCGGGCCGGTGCGCGGGCCGGGCGCAGGGAATCAGGCGGATCTCGGTCAGGCCGAGCAGCGGCGCCAGCTCCAGCGCCGGGCGGTAGTGCCCGAAGTGCACCGGATCGAACATGCCGCCGACGACCCCGCGCACCGGCCTAGGCCGCCTCCGCGTGCTCGATGATCAGGGCGCAGGAGCGGCGGCCCCGGTACTCGTCCGGGTCCAGCCGGTAGACCAGCCGGCAGCGCCGCCAGGCGGGGTCGAAGTCGTGGCGGTCGTGGAAGAACAGCATCGCCTTCACCCGGCAGTCCGGGCGCCCGGCCGGGCTCAGCAGCAGCCGGGTGTGCAGCTCCTTGACCACCCGGCGCTCGAGGACGTCGAACTCGCCGTCGAAGCGCGGCGCCGGGAACTGCTGCCCCCAGGGCTGCCCGGCGGCGGCGAACTCGGCGTTGTCGAACGTCAGATCTTCGGGCTCCAGCGCGCCGTCGGTCTCCAGCGTCCGGCCGAAGCCGTCCGGGCACAGCCGCCGCACCTCCGCCTCGAAATGCGCGCGGAACGGCTCGAACGCGTCTTCCGAGGCCAGGGTCGCCCCGGCCGCCGCGGCGTGCCCGCCGAAGCGCAGCAACAGCCCGGGCGCGGCGCGGTCGACGGCGGCCAGCGCGTCGCGCAGGTGCAGGCCCGGCATGGAGCGGCCGGAGCCCTTGAGTTCGCCGCTCTCGGCGTTGCGCGCGAACACCACCGCCGGCAGCCCGTAGCGCTCCTTCAGCTGCGACGCGAGGATGCCGACCACGCCCTCGTGCCAGTCGGCCCGGTACAGGCAGACGGCGCCGCCGGCGGGCGGCGGCAGCCGCTCCAGCGCCCGGAACGCCTCGGCCTGCATCTCCTCCTGCCGCTCCCGGCGGCGGCGGTTGACCGCGTCGAGCCGCAGCGCCAGCTGGTGGGCGCGCTCGCGGCCGTCCGCCAGCAGGCATTCGATGCCCACGCCGATGTCCTCCATGCGGCCCGCGGCGTTGACGCGCGGCGCCGCCGCCATCGCCAGGTCCTGGCTGGAAGCCCGGCGCGGGTCGCGCCCGGCGGCGCGCAGCAGCGCGACGAGGCCCGGCGCGCAGCGCCCGGCGCGGATGCGCGCGAGGCCCTGCCCGACCAGGATGCGGTTGACGCGGTCGAGCGGCACCAGGTCGGCGACCGTGCCGAGCGCCACCAGGCCGAGGTGGTCCGCGAGGTTCGGGCGCGCCAGTCCCCGGCGCGCGAACCAGTCCAGCCGGTCGAGCTCGGCGCGCAGCGCCAGCAGCACGTAGAAGGCGACTCCGACCGCGGCCAGCGGCAGGTCGCGGAACGGCCCGGCGGCGGTGCGCGGGTTGACCACGCAATCGGCCGGCGCCGGCGGCGCGCCGGGCGGCAGGTCCGCGCGCGGCAGGTGATGGTCGACGACCAGCGTATGGATGTCGCGCGCCCGGGCGCGCTCGAGCGCCGCCGCCGATTCCCGCGACATGCCGTTGTCGATGGTGACGATGGCCGCCGGCGCGCGCGCCTCGATGTCGTCCATCAACTCCGGGCCCAGCCCGTAGCCGTGGGTGAAGCGGTTCGGCACGATGTAGCCGACATCGGCCGCGCCCATGGCGCGCAGGCCGCGGGCCATCAGCGCGACGCCGGTGGCGCCGTCGGCATCGTAGTCGCCGACCAGCAGGATGCGCCGGCCCTCGCAAAGCAGCGGCGACAGCAGTTCGGCCGCCTCCGCGCAGGCCGGAAAGCCGTCGGCCGGCGGCAGGCCGCGCAGCGGCAGCTCCAGTTCTTCGGGATCGGCGATGCCGCGTCCGGCCAGCACCCGCCGCTGCAGCGGCGGCAACCCGGCCAGCGCCGCGAACGCTTCCGCCGGCGCCGCCCGGCGCACGATGCGCGGCCCCGCGCGGGAAGTCACGAAGCGGACATGCGCGCGGCCATGTCCGGCATTATACGGGCGGCGGCCCGAGGCCGCGAGGCGGGGCGCGGAACCGTCCGGGAGCGGCTCAGGCCGCCGGCGGCCCGCCCGCCGCCGCGGCGCCGTCAGCGTCCCGCGCGGCGGCTCAGGGCTACAGATTCCCCAGCAGCACCTGCGCGCTGAGGAATTGCTGCGATGCCCTCGTCACCGCGTACCCCACCTGGACTTTGCCACTCGTGCCGCCGGAGACCGCGTCCAGCGCGGCGTCCGAGAGGCTGGCGGCCGGAGCATGCGGCAGCACGAAGTGGCGCACCTCGGCGGTGTCGTCGACCACCCGGACCTCGGTCTCCGGCGGCAGGTCGACGCCCTGCTCTTCCAGCACGCCGGCCGGCTCGGCGCGCATGCGCGCGCGCAGTTCGGGGTCGCCACGGAGATCGTCGCGGAACCGCCGCAACGAAATCTCGAAATCGTGGTGTTCATTCGTCTTCATCTTTCAGGGTCTACCGGGTTTCGTGTGGAAAGGCGGGTTCCGGGCTGAGGTCCAAGCCGCCGCACAGGAACAGGACCGAGGTGCGGAAGCGCTCCCAGTTGCGGTAGCCGCAGGCGTTCCTCTTCGCCCGCTGGATGAGGGCGTTCATGCTCTCGCTCCGCGCGTTGGAGACCCCGAAGAGAATCGCGTTCAGCACGCCCCAGAGATGCCGGCGGATAGTCTCGGCCGCCCGCGCCATGGCCGGCAATCCGCTGTGCCGGGCCAAGCGGATCCAGCGGTTCCAGTCCGCCTCGACCTGCTCCCGCGAGCCGCCCCGCCACAGCGACCGCGCCAGCTCTTTGAGCTTCCACGCCTGGCCGGTCCGCTCCGCCTCCGCCAGCAGCTGCTCGAACCGTTGCGCGCGCGCCGCGCTCCAGCCCGCCCGGCGCTCCTCGCCCTGCAGCCACCAGTACCGGGTGCCCGTCAGCGCGCTGGCGCCGGTTTCCGCGCACTGCGCTTTCCGCTCCCCCCGCCGCGTCTGGTCCACGCCCCGGCCCACGGTCTGGAACACATGGAACCGGTCGAAGCAGATCTTCGACTCGCCGTCCGGCAGCCAGCGCCGCACCGCCTGCACGTACGGCTCCCACATGTCCATCGCCACCACTTCGACCGCGGCCCGCTCCGCCGCCGTCAGGCTGGCGAAATACGCCTCCAGCGTCTCCCGCTTGCGGCCCGGGCCCAGGTACAGCACCCGCTTCGTGTCCAGGTCCGAAACCACCGTCGCATATCGATGCCAGCGCCGGAACGCGGTCTCGTCCACGCAGATCCGCCGCGCCGCCGGGCGGCCGCGCCGACGCAGGCCCCGCGCCACCGCGCGCGCCTGAATGCCGGCCACCGCGTCCCACTTCAGCCGCAGCTTGCTCGCCGTCGCCCGCACCGTCTGCGTCCGCAGCTCGGTCAGCACCCGCTGCTCGAACGTGCGCGTGTAGGCCGAGCGCTCCTCCGACCACGGCACCCGGACCTGGCGGCAGCCGTGCGCCGCGCACTTCACCCGCGGCACCTCCGCCGTCAGCAGGGTCCGGTGCTCGAAGAAGTCCAGATGCCGCCACGTGCGCCGGCGCGCGTCATGCCGCTTCGCCGCCGCGCCGCAGACCGGGCAGGCATACGGCCCGGCATGGCGCAGCGTGATCCGCAGCAACTGCTCGGACCGGTCGAACTCCGCCTTGCTGATCGACCACGGCGGACGAATGTCCAAGGCCTGCTGGAGGCACGCCTCCAGGGTGAGGTGACTCGGAAACATGGCGCTCCTCCGGCATCGAGAACCGCCCCGAGTTTAGCGGATTCCACACGAAACCCGGTAGACCCATCTTTCAACTCCTAGCGTTGCTGTGGTGACGTTGCGCAGATAAGAAAATCGAGCCGAGACGACTCTGCCCTCGCCCGCTGCGGCCAATATACACGGGGGGGGGGCTGTAAAGCGATTTCGGGCCGAAACGGTGCCAGCACATGCGAGACGGGCCGTTGTTCACGCACGGTCCGCGCCGCCTGCGCGGGAGCTGGCCGGGCTGCCCGGCGCGGCGCGGAACCGTCCGGGGGCGGCTCAGGCCGCGGCGGCCCGCCCGCCGCCGCGGCTCCGCGTCTCGCGCTCCGAGCTCAGGAAACCCCGAAAAGCTCCAACGCGCGGCGTAAGTTCTCCAACGCCCCGGGCCGCTCCTCAAAACCCACCAAACGGCCCGTGCCGCCGGAGACCGCGTCCATCGCGGCGTCCGAAAGGCTGGCGGACGGAGCATGCGGCAGCACGAAGTGGCGCACCTCGGCGGTGTCCTCGACCACCCGGACCTCGGTCTCCGGCGGCAGGCTGACTCCCTGCTCTTCCAGCGCGCCGGCCGGCTCGGCGCGCATGCGCGCGCGCAGCTCCGGGTCGCCGCGAAGATCGTCGCGAAACCGCCGCAGCGAGATCTCGAAATCGTGGTGTTCATCTGTCTTCATCTTCAACTCCCGGCGTTCCCGCCATTGGTTTTGCAGGCCCGCGGCCCCGCGCCGGATCGCCCGACGCCGCGCGGCGTTGCGCTTCTTGCCGCGCTCAGTGGCGGATATTGCCTTCGCTGTCCATGAACAAGCCGTACCGATGCCCGAGCGGGTGGGCCCCGGGCGCGGGCGGGCCGCCGATGCCGCCGATGCCGGCCTCGTGATGATGACCAGAGCCGCCGGAAACCGCTTCCATCGCGGCGTCCGAGAGGCTGGCGTTCGGGGCATGCGGCAACACGAAGTGGCAGACTTCGGCGGTGTCTTCGACCACCCGGACATCGGTCGCCGGGGGGAGTCTGACCCCCTGCTCTTCCAGCACGCCGGCCGGCTCGGCGCGCATGCGCGCCCGCAACTCCGGGTCGTCGCGGAATCGCCGCAACAGAATCTCGAAATCAAAAGGTTCATCCGTCTTCATCTTCAACTCCCGGCGTTCCCGCCATTGGTTTTGCAGGCCCGCGGCCCCGCCGCCGGATCGCCCGACGCCGCGCGGCGTTGCGCTTCTTGCCGCGCTCAGTGGCGGATATTGCCTTCGCTGTCCATGAACAAGCCGTACCGATGCCCGAGCGGGTGGGCCCCGGGCGCGGGCGGGCCGCCGATGCCGCCGATGCCGGCCTCGTGATGATGACCAGAGCCGCCGGAAACCGCTTCCATCGCGGCGTCCGAGAGGCTGGCGTTCGGGGCATGCGGCAACACGAAGTGGCAGACTTCGGCGGTGTCTTCGACCACCCGGACATCGGTCGCCGGCGACAGGCGAAAACCCTGCTCTTCCAGCGCGCCGGCCGGCTCGGCGCGCATGCGCGCCCGCAGTTCCGGGTCGTCGCGGAATCGCCGCAGCAGAATCTCGAAATCGAAAGGTTCATCCGTCTTCATCTTCGACTCCCGGCGTCCCCGCCATTCGCGTCGCCCATTCGCAGACCGGATGCCGCGCCGGACCTGCCCGGCATCCTGCGGTTAGGGACGCACCGCCAGTCCGGCGGCTCCGCCCCCAGCAACAAAGGCCACCCGTTCATCCGGGGTTGCCGCCGTTCCACCAGCCCGGCGGCTCCACCGTGCTGGCGATCAGAACCTGATCCCCCATCACGGGCCCCACAGGGCCGCCGCCGGAAACCGCGCCCAGCGCGGCGTCCGAGAGGCTGGCGTTCGGATCCTGCGGCAGCACGAAGTGGCAGACTTCGGCCGTGTCCTCGACCACCCGGACATCGGTCTCCGGCGGCAGGCGAACGCCCTGCTCTTCCAGCACGCCGGCCGGCTCGGCGCGCACGCGCGCCCGCAGTTCGGGGTCGTCGCGAAACCGCCGCAGCGGAATCACGAAATCGGGATATTCATCAGCGCTCATCTTCTGCTCCCGGCATTCCTGCCGCCTGTTCGCGGAAAATCGTCCCTCCGTCAGGTGCCGAAGAGGAAGCCCCCGACGAGCGGCGGCGGCGTGAGGCGCAGGGGCGAGAGGGGCACGCCGCCGGTCCCCACGAGGTAGTCACCGCTGCCCCCGGCGACCGCCTCCACGGCGGCGTCCGAGACGGCGGCGTTCAGGCTCGGCGGCAACGCGACGTGGCGGACTTCGGCGGTGTCCTCGACCACCCGGAGCTCCACTCCCGGCGGCACGCCGATGCCGTGCTCCTCCAGCACGTCGGTCGGCGCCGCGAACATCCGCGCGCGCAATTCCGGGTCGCCCTGGACGCGGGACAGGAAATGGTCGTATTTCTCTTGGAATTCCATCTCAGCCAGCCTCCTCAGTCAATCGGGGACGGGCGGGCGCGAACCGGAACGCACGCTTCACCCTCGCGCCCACTATCCGGGAACGGCCGGGGATTGTCAAGCGATTCCGGCCCGAAATGGTGCCAGCACATGCAGGACGCGGGCGGGCCGCCGGTACGCGCACGGGGTGCGGCGGCCGGAACGGCCGCAACCGCCGCGGCCGCGGCGGGAAGCCGCCCGCCGCCCTAGCGGGGTCAGCTTTCGGAGTTGAGCTTGTCGCGCAGATGCAGCACGTACCCGACGGGAAGACGATCCCCGTGCGGCGTGCCCCCGGCGACCGCCTCCATGCTGGCGTCCGCGAGCGCGGCGTTCGGGCTCGGCGGCAGAATGACGTGCCACACCTCGGCGGAGTCCTCGACCACCCGGATCTCGACTTCCCGGGGAATGTCGAGCCCCTGCTCCTTCAGCACGTCGGTCGGCGCCGCGAACACCCGCGCGCGCAATTCCGGGTCGCCTTGGACGCGGGACATGAATTTGCCGTATTTCTCTTGGAATTCCATCTCAGCCGACCTCCTCAGTCAATCATGGCCGGGCGGACGCGAACCGAAACGCGCAACTTCGCCCTCGCGCCCACTATCCGCGAACGGCCGGGGATTGTCAAGCGATTCCGTCCGGAATCCAATGCCAACGCATGCGGGATTCGGCCGAACCGCCGGAGGCATGCCGGGGAACCGCCCGCAGACGGCGGCTCATCCCTCCGTCAAGCCGCCGAACAGCGGCGGCGGCATCGCGACGGGCCGGGGCGAGAGGGAGCCGCCGATCTCCACCATGTGACCGACGCCCCCCGCGACCGCCTCGGCGCCGGCGTCCGGCACGACGGCGTTCGGGCTCGGCGGCAGCGGCACGTGACAGACCGCGGCAGTGTCCTCGACCACCCGCAGCTCCACGCCCGGCGGCATGCCGATGCCGTGCTCCTCCAACACGGCGGCCGGCGCCGCGAGCATGCGCGCGCGCAACGCCGGATCGCCTTGGATGCGGGACATGAATTTGCCGTATTTCTCTTGGAACCCCATCGCGCAACCTCCGTAGCGAATCATGAGCGCGCGCGTCCGGCCGCGCAACTTCGCCCTCGCGCCCACTATCCGGGAGCGGCCCGGTATTGTCAAGCGATTTCACCCCGAATCAACGCCAATGCATGCGGGATTCGGGCGGTCCGCCGAAGACGCGCCCGGGAAGCGGCGAGCAGAATGCCCGCAACCGCCGCGGGCGCCCCGCCCGCCCGTCCGCCCGCGCCTAGAAGCGCAGTTCGGCGGTCGCCATCAGGCTGCGCTCGGCGCCGCCCGACGGCGGGTCGCGCACTTCCAGCTCCAGACCCAGCGTCGCCGTCGCGTCCAGCGCCACCGCGCCCTTCAGGCGGCAGGCCGCGCCCGCGTCCTCGCCCGCCTCGCCGCCCAGCGTCAGCGTCAGCAGCCCGCGGCTCCACGGCGACTTCAGCCCGTAGCCCAACTCCGCCTCCAGGCGCGCGCTTGAATCGGGCTCCTCGGCCGCGCCGTTCAACCCCGGCGCGCCCTGCTCCCACAATTTCTGCCCGCCGCTCTGCGCCGCGCCCCACGACGGCGCCAGCCGGAACGAGAAGCCCCGCCCGTCCGCGCCCGGCGCGTACGCCAGCGCCAGGTCCGCGCCCCACTCGTCGTAGTCCGAATTCGCAACCAGCGCCCGCGCCCCGCCCGACGCCGACAGCCGGCCCGAGGCGTACTCCGCGCCGCCGCCCAGCTCCACTCCCGCGCCGGTCTCGCCGTCGCCGCCGTCGTGACGCAGCCCCAGCTCGAACCGCGGCGACAGCCGCGCCCCCGACGCCAGCGCGCGGTCCCGCCGCGCCTCCAGCGCCAGCCGCAGCCGGCTCACGTCCGCCGTGTAACCCGGGATGCGCGCGCCGTTGCCGTCCACCTCGAAACTCGAATACAGCGCCTCGCCGCGCAGCGACACCCGCAGCCCGCTTGCCGTCGCGTACAGCGGCCCCCGCGCCCCGGCCGCCGCCATCCGCATGTCCGCGTCCGAAGTGTCCCGCGCCCGGCCCTCCGTCACCTCCAGCTCGCCGCGGCCCGCGCCCGCCGAGGCCCACAACTCCAAGCCGCCCGGCGTGGTCCAGCCCAGGTACGGCTGCGCGCTGCCCATCTCCAGCTTCCATTCGCCCTTGCGACTCTTGTGACCGTAGTCGAACTTCGCCTCCGACCACGACGCCGCCAAGCCGACCCGCAGGCCGCTCGCCAGCTTCCGGTCCAAGCCCAGATGCCCGCTCACGACGTCGCCGTCCCACGACACGCCCCGCGCCTCGCCGTCCAGGTCGCGGTAGTCCCCGCTCCCCCACACGGTCACGCCGCCCCCGGCTCCGCCGCCGCCGGCCGCGTTCAGCGGCAGCGCGAACGACGACCCCGCCAGCGCCGTCTTCCCATCCAGTCCGTCTTCCTGCAGCGACGGGCCGTGCTCCGCCAGCAAGCCCGGCAACGACGCCATCTCCGCCGCCGCCGCGTCCGCGCTCTCCAGCCGCCGCCGCACCGCGCCCGCCCGGCTGTCCGCCATCGCCCGCGCCGCCTCCGGCAGCAGCACCGCCGTCACCGCCTCCGAACCGTCGTCGTCGCGGATGGTCAGCGTCACCGCTTCCGGCTGCTCGACGCCGTTCAAGTTCTCCGCCCAGCCCGACACCGCCACCTCCCGGTCCGAACCCTGCTCCTCATCGTCGACCGCCGTCAGCGTCACCGCATCCGCGCTCGCCGTCGCCCCCGCGGGGATCGAGAGGACGTTGTCTGCGCCCACCGTCACCCCGGCCGCGGCCGACACCGTCACCGTCGTCGCCATGCTCGAGGGACGGCTCAGCGCCGCCGTCACCCGCGCCGCATTCCCCGGCCCGCTCTCGGCGATCCGCGCCGGCGCCAGCGCCAGCGCGACCCGCGGCGACGCGTCGTCGTCCGTGATGGTCAGCGCCGCGTCCGCCGGGTTCACCGTGTTCTCGCCGCCCGAGGACGTCGCCGACACCGTCACCCGCTTGCTCTCCGGCCCGTCCACGTCGTCGTCCGCCGCCGCGATCGTCAGTATTTCCGTGCTGGCGGTCGCGCCCGCCGCGATCGTCAACGTCGTCCCCGTCTGCGTGAAGTCCCCCGCCGACGCGCCCGTCCCCGGCGCCGCCGACACCGTCAGCGTCACCGCGCTCGCCGCCGGCGCCGGCAGCGTCGCCGACACCGTCGCCGTGCCGCCCTCGACGATCGAGGACGGCGTCAGCAGCAGCGTCGCCGCCACCTCGTTGTCCGCGTTGGTCACCAACACCTCCACGGACTCCTGCGCCTCGTACCGGGCGTCGCCCATGGCGCCGGGACTGCTCGGGTCCAGCCGCACCGCGCACTGCTGCGCGCCGTCGCCCGCGGCGTCGTCCACGCCCCGCACCGTCACCCTCTGCGCCTCGTCCCATTCGCTCGTCCGCGCCGCCGAATCGTCTTCGCCGTCGGGCACGAACGTCAGCGTCCCGCTCGCGCCGGCTTCGAGATACGTCGCGCCGCCGTCCAGCGACACCTCGCACTCGCCGGCATCTTGGCTCGACACCGCCACCAGCACCGCCGCCCGCGGATCGCCGCCCAGGCTCACCTCGAAGTCGTCCCTCGTCCCGTCCTCCGACACCGCGGTGTCGCCGCCGCTCTCGACCACCGTCAGCGGCACCGGATCGTCGTCCAGAATCGTCAGCGTGGCTGCCACGACATATGGTTGCGTGAAAGACGAAGACCAGAAAGCGTGCATCACCTCATATTCGAATGTCGTCGACACCGACACCGTCCGGTCTCCGTCCGCGTTTTCGTTGTCGGGAATCTCGAGCATGACCGTCCCGTTAGCGGGATCGGGAGCGTTAAAATTCAGATTGGCGAAAGTAGAAGCGATGGTATACCTCAGCCGCTTGTTCTCATCCGCGCCCGCGAACGCAGCGCCGCCGGCGCTGGCGGGCGTCGTCGTCAGCTCGACATCAACCCACGCCGACTGATTTCTATAGTCTGAAGGGCCGTACCAAGCCCCGGGCTTGCAGGAGGATTGGCATCGAATGTCGATGCCGACGGTCGCCGACTGGCCCTCCGTAACGGTGAGCGCAGTCATCCCGTCCAACTCCATCCTGGCGTGAAAATGCGGAAGGTTGGACATAATATGCGCCCCCGCCGGCGCCGCCGCGAACAGCAACGGCGCGGCCAGCAGCGCCGCCGCCAGCCCGCGCGCGCCGCGCGCGCCGGTCATGGGTGCGGCCGGAACGGCCGCCGGCTGCGGATGCGCGCCGGACATCCGGCGCGCGGAGCGGTTTTTAGACCCCCCCCCCCGTATTCGGACTGCGCGCGGCATGCGCCGCGCGCGGAACAGGCGCGATTCGCCTCCGCTGTCGCTGGATTTCTCATGACGATCTTCGGTTCGCTTTCGCGGCTGGAGCGGGCGGGACTATACCACAATTCCGGGCGGGTCCCGGCCTCTCCGGCCTCAGCCGCCGATGTAGGACATCTCCACCCGCGCCGCGCCGGCGGCGGCGGCCGCGCCGCGCAGCTCGGAATAGCGGTCTTCCCGCGCCGCCCACAGCCGCTCGAGCCGGCGCCGCAGCGCGTCGTCCCCGTCCCCGGCGCGCAGCGGCGCGCGCAGGTCGTGGCCCCGGACGGCGAACAGGCAGGTTACAGCTTGCCGTCGGCGCTCAGCCGGGCGCGCCCGCAGCCGCCGCAGAACGGCTGCGTCACCGAGGCTACGGCCCGGTCCCGGACGGCCCGGGGCCGTCCCGCCGGCCGGCGCGCCGCCAACGCTGCAGCAGGAACAGCGCCGGCCCCGACAGCGCGTACAAGAAGAACGCCAGCAGCAGCAGCAGCGGCGGGTTCCACGCCAGCAGCAGCAGCCCCGCCAGCACCCCCAGCCAGGTCGCCAGCCGCAGCCGCCGGGGGCCGAGGTCCTTGAAGCTGTAGTAGCTGAAGCGGCTCACCATCAGCACCGCCGCGGCCAGCGCCGCGGCCAGCGCCCAGAAGCGCAGGTCGGCGCCGGCGTAGCCGTTGCGCTCCGCCACCCACAGCCCGGCCATCAGCAGCCCGGCCGCGGCCGGGCTCGGCAGGCCGCGGAAGAAAGCCCGGTCCTGCGCCGCCGCCAGCGCGTTGAAGCGCGCCAGCCGCAGGCCGACCGCCGCCAGGTAGAAGAACGCCGCCAGCCAGCCGAGCCGCGCCCAGTCGCCGCCGAACGGCGCCACGTATTGCAGCGACCACTGGTACAGCACCAGCGCCGGCGCCACGCCGAAGGTCACCAGGTCGCTCAGGCTGTCGTAATGCAGGCCGAATTCGCTGGCGGTGCGGGTCAGCCGCGCCACGCGCCCGTCCAGCGCGTCCAGCGCGATGCCGAGGAAGACCGCCAGGGCGGCGAGCGGAAAGCGGCCCTCGTCCGCGAACAGGATCGCGGCGAACCCCGCGAACATGGCCGCGGTGGTGAGCAGGCTCGGCAGCAGGTAGATGCCGCGGCGCCGGGAGCCGCGGGTCACGGGGCGCCCCCGGGGGCGGGCCGGCGCGGCGCCGGCCCGGTGCGGCTCAGACGAAGTTGATGACGCACCACACCAGCAGCGCGTACACCGCCCAGAAAACGGCCGCCGAAACGAGATT
Organism: uncultured candidatus Poriferisulfidus sp.; assembly: GCA_965242985.1. Classification (GTDB taxonomy): domain Bacteria; phylum Pseudomonadota; class Gammaproteobacteria; order Poriferisulfidales; family Poriferisulfidaceae; genus Poriferisulfidus. The sequence goes on from OZ251520.1 coordinate 1,120,374, forward strand.
GCCGATCATGTCGCTGTGCTCCAAGTTGGAAACGGTTTTTCCTCCGCGCCTGCGCGCGGGGCGGATTCTAGCACGTCAGCTGCGCTCGCGGTCCACCAGCCGGCGGCGCCCGATCCACGGCATCATCGCCCGCAGCTCGGCGCCGACCCGCTCGATCTGCTGGCCCTGGCTGGCCTCGCGGCATTCCCGCATGCGCCGCGCCCCGGCGGCGTTCTCCGCCACCCACTCGCGGGCGAAGGCGCCGCTTTGCACGTCCGCCAGGATCTGCCGCATCGCCGCCCGCGCCTCGGCGCCGATCACCTTCGGGCCGCGGGTGAAGCCGCCGTACTCGGCGGTGTTGGACACCGAGTAGTTCATGTTCGAGATGCCGCCCTCGTAGATCAGGTCGACGATCAGCTTGAGCTCGTGCAGGCACTCGAAGTACGCCATCTCCGGCGCGTAGCCGGCCTCGACCAGGGTCTCGAAGCCCGCCTCGATCATCGCCGTCACGCCGCCCACCAGCACCGCCTGCTCGCCGAACAGGTCGGTCTCGGTCTCCTCGCGGAAGCTGGTCTCGATGATGCCGGCGCGGCCGCCGCCGTTGGCGCTGGCGTAGGACAGCGCGGTCTGCTTGGCCTCGCCGCTGGCGTCCTGGGACACCGCGATCAGGGTCGGCACGCCGCCGCCGTCCAGGTAGGTCGAGCGCACCAGGTGGCCGGGGCCCTTGGGCGCGATCATGATCACGTCCAGGTCGGCGCGCGGCCGGATCTGCTCGAAGTGGATGTTGAAGCCGTGCGCGAACGCCAAGGTCGCGCCCTGCCGGATGTGCGGCTCGATCTCGGCCTCGTACAGCGCCTTCTGGAGCTCGTCCGGCGCCAGCACCATCACCACGTCGGCCGCCGCCGCGGCCGCCGCGACCTCCCGCACCTCGAGCCCGGCCGCCTCGGCCTTGGCCCGGGAGGCGGAGCCGGCGCGCAGGCCGACCAGCACCGGCACCCCCGAATCGCGCAGGTTGTTGGCGTGGGCGTGGCCCTGCGAGCCGTAGCCCACCACGGCCACGGTGCGTCGCCGCACGAGCTCCAGGTCGGCGTCCTTGTCGTAGTAGATGTTCATGCGGGCCGTCGTCCTCCGGCGGTCGGGTGGGGAAAAGGATCCGGGGCGGGGCCGCCGCCGCTAGGCGGCGTCGGCGCCGGGCTCCAGCGCCCGCTCGCCGCGCGCGATGCCGAGCGGCCCGGAGCGGACCACCTCCAGCACCTCGTGCCCGGCCACGGCCGCCAGGTAGGCGTCGATCTCGTCGCTGGTGCCGACCACCTCGCTGGTGTAGCACAGCGCGCTCACGTCGGCGAGGCGGCCGCGGTGGGCCTGGTTGACGCGCTGCAGCTCGTCGACGCCGCCGGCGTCGCGCAGGCGCAGCTTGACCAGCGCCATCTCGCGCTCCACGTGGCGCTGCCCGCTCAGGTCGGCGACGGTGACCACGTCCACCAGCTTGTGCAGCTGCTTGGTCACCTGCTCCAGCACGCGGTCGTCGCCGAACGTCACCAGGGTCATGCGCGACAGGGTCGCGTCCGGGGTCGGCGTCACCGACAGCGACTCGATGTTGATGCCGCGCGCCGAGAACAGGTTGGCCACCCGGGACAGGGCGCCGGCCTCGTTCTCCAGCAGCACCGCGAGGATCCGGCGCATGGTCAGGACAGGATCATCTCGTTGTGCGCCGCGCCGGGGGCGATCATCGGGAACACGTTCTCGGTCTGGTCGGTCACGAAGTCGGCGAACACCAGCCGGTCCCGGCGCGCCAGCATCTCGCGCAGCGCGTCGTCCACGTCTCCCGGGCGCTCGACCCGCAGGCCGTCGTGGCCGTAGCTCTCGGCCAGCTTGACGAAGTCCGGCAGCGCGTCCATGTAGGACATGGCGTAGCGGGAATCGTAGAAGAAGTCCTGCCACTGCCGCACCATGCCCATGTAGCGGTTGTTCAGGTTGACGATCTTGATCGGCAGGCCGTACTGCCGGCAGGTGGACAGCTCCTGGATGCACATCTGGATGCTGGCCTCGCCGGTCACGCAGCACACCAGCGCGCCCGGGTGCGCCAGCTGCACGCCCATCGCCGCCGGCAGCCCGAAGCCCATGGTGCCGAGCCCGCCGGAGTTGATCCAGCGCCGCGGCCGCTCGAACTTGTACAGCTGCGCCACCCACATCTGGTGCTGGCCCACGTCGGAGGTGACGAAGGCGCCGCCCTCGGTCAGGCGGTACAGGCGGTCGACCACGTACTGCGGCTTGATCGGCCCGTCCATCTCCTGGCGGTAGGCGAACGAGTCCCGCGAAGCCCAGCCGCGGATCTGCCGCCACCAGGCGGCGATGTCGGGCTTCGCGTAGCCGCCGGCGCGCAGCTCCCGGGTCAGCGCCGCCAGCACGCGCCGGGCGTCGCCGACGATCGGCACGTGCGCCTTGAAGTTCTTCGAGATCGAGGACGGGTCCACGTCGATGTGGACGACCCGGGCGCGGGGGCAGAACTTGTCCAGGCGGCCGGTGATGCGGTCGTCGAAGCGCGCCCCCACCGCGATCAGCACGTCGCAGTCGTGCATCGCCATGTTGGCCTCGTAGGAGCCGTGCATGCCGAGCATCTGGATGAACTGCGGGTCGGTGCCCGGGTAGGCGCCGAGCCCCATCAGGGTGTTGGTGATCGGGAAGCCGGTCCAGCGCGTGAACTCGGTCAATTCCGCGTGCGCGCCGGACGCCACCACGCCGCCGCCGCTGTAGATGACCGGCCGCTCGGCCTTCATCATCAGCCGCGCCGCGCGCTTGATCTGCCCGGCGTGGCCGGTCAGCGTCGGCCGGTAGGAGCGCATGCCCGGCTCCGCCGGGTAGGCGAAGGGCATGCGCTGCTCGGTCACGTCCTTGGGGATGTCCACCACCACCGGCCCCGGCCGGCCGCTGCCGGCCAGGTGGAAGGCGCGCTTGACCGCCAGCGGCAGCTCCTCGACCCGCTTGACCAGGATGTTGTGCTTGACGCAGGGGCGCGTGATGCCGACCGTGTCGACCTCCTGGAAGGCGTCGTTGCCGATCACCGCGGTCCGCACCTGGCCGGTGAACACCACCAGCGGCACCGAGTCCAGGTAGGCGTCGGCGATGCCGGTGACCGCGTTGGTGGCGCCCGGGCCGGAGGTGACCAGCACCACGCCGGTCTTGCCGGTGGACTTGGCGTAGCCCTCGGCGGCGTGCACCGCGCCCTGCTCGTGGCGCACCAGGATGTGGTCGATCCCGCGCTGCTTGTGCAGCTCGTCGTAGATGTGCAGCACCGCGCCGCCCGGGTAGCCGAACACCGTGGCGACGCCCTCCGCGGCCAGGCAGCGGATGAAGATCTCCGCGCCGCTCAGGGTCTCCGGGGCCAGCGCCTGCGCCTGGCCTTGCGCGCCGGAATCGGTGTCCATCGGGTCTCGGGTGCGCCCCCGCGCCGCCGCCGTCGCGGCTATTGTGCGTTACCGGCCTCGGTTAATCAAGCGCGCCGCGGCGCGCTCAGGCCTTCTGCAGGCGGAAGCAGAACTTGCCGTCCCGCTCGGTCGATTCCAGCAGCGCGTTGCCGGTCTGCTTGGCGAACGACTCGAAGTCCTTGACCGCGCCGGGGTCGGTGGCGATGATGCGCAGCACCTGGCCGCTGGCCAGCGCCGCGAGGGACTTCTTCGCGCGCAGGATCGGCAGCGGGCAGTTCAGGCCGCTGGCGTCGAGTTCCTGGTCAAAATCGGCCATGGGAGACACTCCGTCCGGTGGTGCGTGGGCGAACGGTCATTATAGCCCGCCTAGCGGCGGGCCTCGCGCTCCCGCCGCAGGACCTCGGCCCGGCGGTGGTCGATGCGCGCCTGGTTGGCGGTGCCGATCTTGGTCCCGCCCTGCGCCAGCTCCAGCTGGTGCAGGGCGTGCCGGTACTGCCCGCGGTGCGTGTAGAAGTCGGCCAGCGCCATGTGCGCGGCCGTTTTCTGCCCGGCCGCGTCGGCGGCCTCGGCCAGCAGCCGGAACGCGCGCGGCTCGCGCGCGCCGCGGCGCACCCGCGCCCGGGCCAGCGCCAGCGCCCGCTCCGCCTCGCCGGCCGCCAGCAGCGCCTCCAGCAGGCGCAGCTCCGCCGCGTGGTGTTGCGGATGCCGCGCCAGCAGCGGCTCGAGCAGCGCCAGCGCCCGGCCCGGCCGCCCCTGCCGCAGCCGGGCCTCGGCCGCGGCGAGCGCCGTCCACAGCCGCGCCGCCGGCGTCTCGGGCGCCAGCGTCCGCAGCAGCTCCAGCGCGGCGTCCGGCTCGCCCTGCCGCAGCCGGGCGACCGCCTCCCCGTAGCGCGCCGCGGGGCCCGGCGGCTCGCCCGCCTCGCGCCGCGCCCGGATCTGGCGGAGGTATTCGCGCGGCGGCGTCTGCAGCGCCTCGACGCGGGCGCGGATGTAGCGGAAGGACTCGCTGTCGCGGACGAACCGCCCGGCGTACTGCCGCGCGCGGTCCGCGGCCTCGGCGCGCCGCTCCGGCGTGAACGGGTGCGTGCTGAGGTACTCGAAGTCGTCCGCGACGCGGCGCTCGCCGGGCCGCTCCAGCACCTCGAAGAAGTCCGCCACGCCGCGCGGGTCGAGGCCGCTGCGCGCCAGGTAGCGGGTGGCGACCCGGTCCGCCTCGCGCTCGTTGGCCCGGGTGTAGTTGAGCTGGCGCTGCATCTCGACGGCCTGCGCCATGTACGCCGCCGGCAGCAGCGCCGACAGCTGGTACAGCCCGGCCAGCAGCACGCCGGCGCCGGTCAGCAGCCCGGAGTGCGAGTGCGCCATCTGGTCGTACAGCCGCGCGATGTGGCGCTGGGTGACGTGCGCCAGCTCGTGCGCCACCACCCCGGCCAGCTCGCTCTCGCGCCGCGCCCGCGCGATCAGCCCGGTGTTGAAGGCCAGCAGCCCGCCCGGCATGGCGAACGCGTTGATCGCCGGGTCCTCGATGATCAGGAAATCGAACTCCTGCGCGATGTCGTTGGCGGCGAGCATCCGCGCGCCCAGGTCCCGCAGGTAGGCGTTCGCCTCCGGATCCTCGCTCACCGGCATCCGGCCGTGCAGCCGCGCCCGCAGCAGTTCGCCCAGGCGCGCCTCCTCGGCCGCGGTCATGGTGCGGTCGGCCGGCTCGCCGATGCCCGGCAGGGCCGCGTCGTCGATGAGCTCGGGGTCCGCGGGCGCCCCGCCCGGCGCGGCGAGTCCGGCGCCGAGCGCCAGCGGCAACCACCGCGGCGCGCGCCTCCGGCGGGGCCGCGCGTTCATGCGCAGTGAGACCGCCGCCAGCGCGGAAGGTTGCCGCCCCGGTATAATTTCCGGATGCGCCGCAACGCCCCCGCCGCCCCCGCCGCGCGCCGCGGCTTCCTGCGCCTGCTCGCGGGCCTGGGCGCGGGCCTCGCGCTGGCGCGGCCGGGCGCGGCCGGCCTCGCCGAATCGTTCCGCGCCGACAACCTGGCGGCCGCGCTGGCGGAACTGACCGGCGGCGCCGAGCCGCTGGCGCATCCGGAGCTGCGGCTGGAGCTGCCGGACATCGCCGAGGACGGCGGCAAGGTGCCGGTGCAGGTGCATGCGCCGGCCGCGGGCATCGAGCGCATCAGCATCCTGGTGGAGGCCAATCCCCTGCCGCTGATCGCCGTCTCGCGGGTGCCGCCGCGCGGCGAGCCGTACCTGTCGCTGCGGATCCGGGTGCGGGAATCCTCGCGCGTGCTCGCGCTGGCGCACGCCCGCGACGGCCGGATCTACCGCGCCGCCCGGGACATCTCGGTCACCGCGGGCGGCTGCGGCTGAGCGCGGCGCCCGGGCCTCAGCCGACCACCCGCGCCAGCGTCCGCGGCACCGGCTGGTTCTGCGGCGAGATCGCCCGCGCCGGGCAGGCCTCGATGCAGGCGTAGCAGCGGATGCACTCCTTCTCGTTGATGTACAGCGTGTTGTAGTACAGCCCCGCGGTGGCGGCCGGCTCGACGGGCTCGTAGTCCATGGAGCCGGCGGAGCCGTCGCCGGCCGACAGCTGCGAAACCTCGACGATGCAGTTCTCGACCGGCTTCACCATCAGGCACTCGTCGCACAGCACGCAGGCCGCGTTGTCGATCACCGGCACCGGCGAGCGCGCGTCCTCGAACTTGTCGTAGTAGATGTTGGCCTCGGCCAGGCCCGCGCCCTTGAGCACGCCGACGCCGGCGTCGATCATCGGCGGCGGCCCGCAGAAATACGCCTTGATGCGGTGGATGTCCACCTGCCCGGTGTCCAGGTAGTGGCTGCGGAAGTGGTCGGTGACCAGGCCGCGCGCGCCGGCCCAGTCGGAATCGTCGGGCTCCTCGTTCAGCACCGGCACGTACTTCAGCACGTAGTCCGGGTGCCAGCGCTTCTGCAGCGCCTCGATCTCTTCGCGCTGGTACAGGTCGCGCTGGGTGCGCGCGCCGTAGAAGAAGTAGCAGTTGCGCGCGATCCGCTCGTTGGCGGCGTGCTCGATGACGGCGAACACCGCGCTCATCCCGGAGCCGCCGGCGATGCACACCATGTCGTCGCCCGACGGGTCCAGCCCGAAGCGCCCGAGCGGCCCGGACAGCGTCACCTCCGCGCCGACGCGCTCGTCCCCCGCCGCCAGCCACGCGGACAGCTCGCCGCCCGGCACCAGGCGGATGAAGAACGTGTGCTCGCCCGGCTCCTCGGATTCCGGCGCCCGCGCGAACGAGTACGGCCGCGGCTTGTCCACCCCCGGCACGCGCAGGGTCCAGAACTGGCCGGCGTGGCCGACCGGCGCTTCGCCGCCGCACTCCACCACCACCTCGTAGGTGTCGTGGGTCAGGTTGCGGATCCGCTTCACGCGCCCGTCGCGGAAGCCGACCCGCAGGGTCTGGATGCGCCGGTCCGGCAGCGGCAGCGCCAGCGGATCCCGGCAGCCGTCGATGGCTTGCGTCGTCATCAGTCGAACACCCCCGGATGCTCCTGTTTGGCGTACTGCAGGATCTGCTCGTCGCTGGCCTGCGAATCGCGGTTCTCGTTGCGCCAAGCGGCGATGTAGCCGTCGGCGCCGCCGAGCTCCTTGAGCCGCGCCTGCTTGGCGGTCAGCGCGTCGGCCTTCTCGATCTCGGCCAGGCAGGAATAGAACGTCGGGCTCATGCCGAAGTCGGTCAGCATCTCGGAGTTGAGCGCGTTGACGTTGATCCCGTTCGGCGTATTGCTGCCCTTGAACTGCTTCTGCGTCGCGCACACGCCGTCGATCAGGCCGTCGATCACCACCGCGTAGCAGTAGGTCTCGCCGCGGTCGTTGAACAGCCGCACCAGGTCGCCGTCCGCGATGCCGCGCGCGGCCGCGTCGCCGGGGCTCATCTCCACCGTCGGCCGCGACATCATCGCCTGCAGCCGGGGCACCGACTGGAACGAGTCGCCGATGAAGTAGTGCGCCGCCGAGCTCAGCACCTGGATCGGATAGCGCTCGCGCTTCGGATCCTCCTGCCCCTCGACCTCCGGGTGGTAGCCCGGCAGCGGGTCGTGGCCGTCCTTGGCCAGGGTCTCGCTGTAGATCTCGATCTTCTTGCTCTCGGTCGGCCAGCCGTTCTTGAGGAAGTCGCGGCGCGTCGACTTGTCGCTGGCGCGCGCCCAGCCGTTGCGCTCCAGCTCCTCGTAGGTGACGCCCTCCATCAGCGGGTTCACCTCCTCGTCGAAGAGGATGTCGCGGATCATCTCCTCGTCGGTCTGGGTGAAGGCGTCGTCGCCCTCCTCCACGTAGCCCATCTTCCGCGCCAGCCGCCGGAACAGCTCGGTGTTGCGGCAGCTCTCGCCGAGCGGCTCGATGACCGGCTTGTTGAGGTTGAAGTGCCAGTGGCCGTAGGCCGCGTGCAGGTCGGCGCGCTCGAGCTGCGTGTCCGCCGGCAGCACGATGTCGGCGTAGTTGCAGGTGTCGGTCCAGAACGTCTCGTGCACCGCCACGAACAGGTCGTCGCGCGCCAGGCCCCGGCGCACGTTGCCGGAGTTGGGCGCGCAGTTGGCGGGGTCGGAGTTGTACACGAACAGGTGCTTGATCGGCGGCTCCAGCGGCTGCTCGTCGACGCCGATGTGGTCGGCCAGGGCGCGGCCGATCTGCACCATGTTGACCACCCGCTTCTCGGCGCGGTTGCCGAGGTCCGGGCGCTGCAGCTTCGGCAGGTTGAACTGCAGCCACATCTCCTCCAGGGTGCCGAAGGCGGCGCCGCCGCAGTCGTGCCGCCAGGCGCCGGTGAGGCACGGCATCACCAGCACGGCGCGGCAGGTCTGGCCCGAGTTCTGGTGCCGGTTGAGGCCGTAGTTGGCGCGGATGTAGGACTTCTTGGCGTGCCCGTACATGAGCGCGAAGCGCTCGATGTCGGCCGCCGAAACGCCGGTGATCTCCGCCACCTTGTCCACCGGGTACTCGGGCAGGCGCTCGTTCAGGAACTGCTCCCAGCCGACCGTGTGCTCGCGCAGGAACGCCTCGTCGTGCAGGCCGCGGTCGACGATGATCTTCATCGCCCCCAGCGCCAGCGCGGCGTCGGTGCCGGGCTTCGGCTGGATGTGCCAGTCGGCCATCATGGTGGTGCGGGTGACGCGCGGGTCGATGACCACCAGCTTCACGCCCCGCTCCTGCGCCTCGCGGATGAACGGGATCGCGTGCACGCCGGTGCTGACCAGGTTCGCGCCCCACAGCACGATCAGGTCGGCCTCCTGCACCGCGTCGTGCACCGCCGGGCCGTTGGCCACGCCGTAGGTGTAGATGCCGGCCCACATGGCGGCGTAGATGCAGATCGACTGCTCCAGGCGCGCCGCCTCCATCTTGTTCCAGAAGCGCTGGTCCATCGCCCAGTAGCCGAGCATGCCGAGCGTGCCGGAGTAGGAATACGGCTGCACCGCCTCGGAGCCGTGCTCGGCGATGACCTGCTTCATGTTGTCGGTGACGGCGTCCAGCGCCTCGTCCCAGCCGATGCGCTCGAACTTGGCGCCGGGACCCTTGGGCCCGACCCGCCGGTGCGGGTACAGCACCCGGTTGTCGTTGTAGACCAGGTCCAGGTAGTGGTTGACCTTGTTGCACAGGTAGCCGCGGGTGACCGGGTGGGTCGGATCGCCCTGCACCCGCACCGCGCGGCCGGTGCGGTCGTCGCGGGTCACCAGCATCGAGCAGGTGTCCGGGCAGTCGTGGGGGCAGCACACGTGGTGCAGCGAATGCCCCTCGGGGACTTGGAGTTTGGAAACTTGCGTCATGGCGCGCACCTCCGTCGCAGCAACCGGCGGGGAGTAACCCCTAGCGTTGTGCGGGATTATACACGAGCCGGCCGCCGCGGAAACGGCTGCCCGCGCCCCCGGGGCCGCCCGGGAATGGATGCATTTCCCCCTTGTTATTCATTCACTTGCGCCGGCAACCTGCGGCCGGCTCCGGGAGTGGTGGGTCGTACAGGATTCGAACCTGCGACCAGCGGATTAAAAGTCCGATGCTCTGCCAACTGAGCTAACGACCCCCGTGTCCCCGCGCCCCTCACACCGCGTCGTGGCGGCGCCAGCGGCCCGGCGCGAGGCGCAGGTCGGCGAGCCCCGCCACCAGGGCGCTGCCGAAACTCGCCTCGCCCTCGTAGACCATTTTGTAGTACTGGACCTTCATCGTCAATGCGCTGCCGAGGCAGATGCTGGCGAAAGTCAGGAACGAGCCGAGCGCCAGGGTCGACACCCCGGACACCGCCTGGCCGATGGTGCAGCCGATCGACAGCACGCCGCCGAAGCCCATCAGCAGCCCGCCGAGGACGTGCCGCAGCGCGTCGCCGCCGGAGCGGAACCACTCGAGCCGGAAGCGGCGCGCGGCGACCGCATGCAGGAACGCGCCGGCGACCACGCCGGCGCCGGCGAGCAGCGCGAAGTTGGCGAACTGCGCGGCAAAGCCGGTCTCCAGCCAGCGGATCAGGAGCGCGGCCGGCTGCACGAAAGTCAGCGACTGCGCGCCGACCCCGTAGGGCCGCTCGTCCAGGAACTCGACCTCCTCCAGCAGGCCCTGCCCCATGGGCCCGGCGGTGACGTACCAGGCGGCCGCCACGCACAGGCCCAGCACCATGCCGGACAGCACGTTGTCGCGGCTGCGCAGGAAGTCCGGCGAGCGCAGCGCCCACGCCAGGAGCAGCGCCGCCGTCAGCAGGCCCGCGGCCGGGCCGGCCAGGTCCGCGGGCAGGCCGAACAGCCCGGCCGCCAGCGCGCCCAGCGACTGGTCGGCGACGCCAAGCGCCGGCAGGTCGACGAACGCGGGCTCCATCCACTGCAGGAACGCGAGGTAGCCGAAGTTGGTGAAGATCATCAGGTAGCCGGCGACGCCCATCGCGGCCAGCACCAGCACCGACTTCAGGTTGCCGCCGCCGATGCGCACCATGGTGCGGTTGCCGCAGCCGGAGCCGAGCGTCATGCCGACGCCGAACAGCAGCCCGCCGAGCAGGAAGCGCGGCCAGGGGAACACCGGCGCCCGGTACGGCGGCCGCCCGGTCTCGGCGCTCTGCGTCAGCGTCATGTCGGCCAGCCCCAGGTATTCCAGCACCGCCACGCCGGCGACCGCCACCGCCATGCCGAGCACCCAGGCGCGCATGCGCCCGCTGTCGCCCATGTTGACCAGATCCGAGACCGCGCCCATGGTGCAGAAGTTGGTCTTGGCGGCGACCGCGCCCAGCGCCAGCGCGATCAGGAAGCCGGCCAGCAGCACCTGGCGGTAGATTTCAAGTTCCATGATGGTCGTCCGCTTTCGGCCGGTTCATTATATGTCCGCGGCCCGCATGCGGGCCGCGGCGCGCCGGGGACATTGCGGTCCCGCCTCAGCCGGGCTTCGCCCGGCGCGGCGGCAGTTCGGTGCTGGCGCCGAGCGCGACCTCGGCGGCGCGCGCCAGGGTCTCGGCGAAAGTCGGGTGCGGGTGCACGGTGCCGGCGAGGTCCTCCGCCTCGCAGCCGGTCTCGATCGCCAGCGCCGCCGCCGCGATCAGCTCCCCCGCGTGCGGCCCGACCGCCGCCGCGCCGACCACGCGCCGGGTGTCCGGGTCGAGCAGCAGCTTCGACAGCCCCTCGACGCGCCCCACCCCCACCGCCCGGCCGCTGGCCGCCCACGGGAAGACGGCCCGCTCCACCGGCGTCCCCGCCGCGCGCGCGGCGCGCTCGGTGAGCCCGACCCAGGCCGCCTCCGGGTCGGTGTAGGCGACCGCCGGCATCGCCCGCACGTCGTAGGCCGACGCGCCGCCGGCCGCGACCTCGGCCGCGATCCGTCCCTGGTGCGCGGCGCGGTGCGCCAGCATCGGCGCGCCGGTGACGTCGCCGACCGCGAACAGGTGCGGCACGTTGGTGCGCAGCTGGTGGTTCACCGGGATCTCGCCGCGCGCGTCCGCCGCCACCCCGGCCGCCGCCAGCCCCAGCCCGGCCGTGTCGGCGACGCGCCCGGTCGCCGCCAGCACCGCGTCGAAGCGCTCTTCCCAGCGGCGCTCCGCGCCCTCCAGCGCGACGGAGATTCCCGCTTCGTCCGCCGCCGCCGCCGCCACCTTGGTGCCCGTGTGCAGCGCTTCGAAGCGCGGCTCGTTGACCTTCCGCCAGGCCCGCAGCACGTCGGCGTCGGCCTCGCCCAGCAGCCGGTCGGCCAGCTCGGCCACGGTCACCCGCGCGCCGAGCGCGCGGTACACCGTGCCCAGCTCCAGCCCCAGCACGCCGCCGCCGACCACCAGCAGGCGCTCCGGCACCGCCGCCAGCGCCAGCGCGCCGCTCGAGTCCAGCACCCGGGGGTCGTCCGGCAGTTCCGGCAGCCGCGCCGGGCGCGAGCCCGCCGCGATCACCGCCTGCGCGAAGCGCAGCGTCTCGGCGCCGCCGTCGCCGCCGTCGATGCGCAGGGTGTGGGCGGAGACGAAACGCGCCCGCCCTTCGCGTACCGCGACTTGGCGCTGCTCCGCCAGCCGCGCGAGGCCCGCGGCCAGCCGCGCCACGCCGTCCTCCTTCCAGGCGCGCAGCGCGTCCAGCTCGATGCGGGGCGCGCCGAAGTCGATGCCGCGCCCGCGCCAGGCCTCGGCGTCCTCGATCAAGGCGGCCGCGTGCAGCAGGGTCTTGGACGGGATGCAGCCCGTGTTCAGGCACACCCCACCCAAGCGGCCGCGGCGCTCGATCAGCGCCACCGACAGCCCCAGGTCCGCGGCCCGGAACGCGGCCGCGTAGCCGCCCGGCCCGCCGCCGATCACCGCCAGGTCGACCGGGGTCACGCCGCCTCCCAGGGCAGGCCGTCCGGCGCCTCCAGCGCCGCCGCCACCGCGGCCGCGAAGCGCGCGCCGGCGACGCCGTCCAGCACCCGGTGGTCGTAGGACAGCGACAGCGGCAGCAGCAGCCGCGGTTCGGCCGCGCCGCCGACCCACAGCGGCCGCTCCGCCGCGCGGCCGAGGCCCAGCACCGCCACCTGCGGCAGGTTGATCACCGGGGTGAAGTAACCGCCGCCGGCACCGCCCAGGTTGGACAGCGTGAAGCCGCCGCCCTGCATGTCCGCCGCCGCCAGCTCCCGCGCCCGGGCGCGCCCGGCGAGCTCGCCGACCGCCGCCGCCAGCTCCGCGACCGACTTGCGGTCGGCGTCGCGGATCACCGGCACCAGCAGCCCGTCCGGGGTGTCCACCGCGAAGCCGATGTGCACGTACCCGCGCAGCAGCAGCCGGCGGCCGTCCTCGCTCAGGCAGGCGTTGACGCGCGGGTGCTCGACGAGCGCGCGCGCGCAGGCGGCCAGCGCGCAGGCGGTCAGGGTCGGCCGCTCCGGGCGCGCCCGGCGCAGCCGCTCCAGCGCGGTGATGTCGGCCTCGCAGTGCTGGGTGACGTGCGGCGCGAGCCGCCAGTTGCGCTGCAGGTTGGCGCCGGAGCGGCGCTGGATGCGGGTCAGGTCCTCGGCCCGGGTCGGGCCGAAGCGCTCGGCATCGGCCGGCGGCCCGGCCGGCGCCGGCGCGGCGTCCGCCTCCGCGCGGCGAGTCAGGATCGCGCGCACGTGCTGCTGGACGTCCTCGCGGGTGATGCGGCCGCGGCGGCCGCGGCCCTCGACCTCGCTCAGGTCCACGCCCAGTTCGCGCGCGAACTGGCGCACCGCGGGGCCCGCGTGCGGCAATGCGCCGGGACGCGCGGCGGGGACCGCCGGCGCCGGCGCGGCGGGGGCGGCGGGCGGCGCTTCCGCCGGCGCCGCGGGCGCGGGTTCTGGCTCAGGAACCGGCGCGGGCGCGGGCTCCGGCGCCGCGACGGCTTCTTCCGGCGCGGCCGCGGCGGCCGGCGCGTCGGTCAGCGTCGCCACCAGCGAATCCCGCCGCACCCGGTCGTCGACGCTCACGTGCACCGCCTCCACCACCCCGGCGAACGGCGACGGCAGGTCCATCGCCGCCTTGTCGGATTCCAGCGTCAGCAGCGGCTCGCCCGCGGCCACCGACTGCCCGGGGCGCACGAACACCTCGATCACCTCGGCCTCCGGCACGTCGCCCATGTCGGGGACGCGGACTTCCTGGCTCATGGCGCGAACGGCTCCGGGCCATCGGCGTCGACCGCGCAGTCGGCGAGGAGCGCCGCCGCGGCGTCGCCGGACAGCGCGCCCTCGGCCTGCAGCGCCCGCGCCGCCGCGTGCGCGATGTGCGCCGCGTCGACCTCGAAGAACGCGCGCAGCCGCGCGCGGGTGTCGCTGCGGCCGAAGCCGTCGGTGCCGAGCGCGTGGTAGGCCCGCCCCGGCGGCAGGCAGGCGCGGAGCTGCTCGGCGTGCGCGCGCACGTAGTCGCTGGCGGCGATCACCGGCCCGGGATGGTCCGCGAGGCAGCGCTCCGCCCAGCCGCGGCGCGGGGGCTCCGCCGGGCGCAGCCGGTTGCGGCGCGCCGCGGCCGCGCCGTCGCGCGCCAGCAGCGCGAAGCTGGTGACGCTCCACACCTCCGCCGCCACCCCGCGCGCGCGCAGCAGCTCCGCCGCCCGCTCGGCCTCGCGCAGGATCGCGCCGGAGCCGAGCAGCTGCACCCGGGGCCGGTCCGGGTCGACTGCGCCGGGCAGCCGGTACAGGCCTTTCAGGATGCCCTCGCGGGCGCCCTCCGGCAGCGGCGGGTGCGGGTAGTTCTCGTTCTCCACGGTCAGGTAGTAGAAGCGGTTCCGCCCCTGCTCGAGCAGCTGCCGCAGGCCGTCCTCGACGATCACCGCGATCTCGTAGGCGTAGGCGGCGTCGTACGGCAGGCAGTTGGGGATGGCGGCGGCGGCCAGGTGGCTGTGGCCGTCCTGGTGCTGCAGGCCCTCGCCCGCCAGCGTGGTGCGCCCGGCGGTGCCGCCGATCAGGAAGCCGCGCGCCTGCATGTCGCCGGCCGACCACAGCAGGTCGCCGGTGCGCTGGAAGCCGAACATGGAGTAGAAGATGTAGAACGGCAGCATGTGCAGGCCGTGGGTGCTGTAGGCGGTGCCGGCGGCGAGGAACGAGCAGGCCGCGCCGGCCTCGTTGATGCCCTCCTCCAGCACCTGCCCGGCGGGGTCCTCGCGGTAGTAGGCCAGCTGCCCGGAGTCCTCCGGCTCGTACAGCTGCCCGAACGGCGCGTAGATGCCGAGCTGCCGGAACAGGCCCTCCATGCCGAAGGTGCGCGATTCGTCCGGCACGATCGGCACCACCCGCGGGCCGAGCTCCGGGTCGCGCAGCAGCGTCGACAGGAGGCGCACGAACGCCATGGTGGTGGAGAACTCGCGCTCGCCGCCGCCTTCGCAGTGCCGGTCGAACAGGCCGGCGGGCACCGCCAGCGGCGGCGCCGCCTCGCGCCGCGCCGGCAGCGCCCCGCCCAGGCGCTCGCGGCGCGCCCGCAGGTAGCGGATCTCGGGGCTGTCGTCGGGCGGGCGGTAGAACGGCACCCGCGCCTCGATCTCCGCGTCGCTGACCGGGATCTGGAAGCGGTCGCGGAAGCGCTTCAGGTCGCCGGCGGTCAGCTTCTTCTGCTGGTGGGCGATGTTGCGGCCCTCGCCGGCGCTGCCCATGCCGTAGCCCTTGACGGTCTTGGCCAGGATCACCGTCGGCTGGCCGCGGTGGGCGGCCGCCCGCGCGTAGGCGGTGTAGACCTTGTGCGGGTCGTGCCCGCCCCGGTTCAGGCGCCAGATGTCGTGGTCGGACAGGGTCGCGGCCAGCTCCTTCAGTTCCGGGTATTTGCCGAAGAAGTGCTCGCGGACGTAGGCGCCGTCGCGGGCGCTGTAGGTCTGGTAGTCGCCGTCGACGCACTCCTCCATGCGCCGCCGCAGCGCGCCCTTGTGGTCGCGCGCCAGCAGCGGATCCCAGTACGAGCCCCAGATCAGCTTGATGACGTTCCAGCCGGCGCCGCGGAACACCCCCTCCAGCTCTTGGATGATCTTGCCGTTGCCGCGCACCGGCCCGTCCAGGCGCTGCAGGTTGCAGTTGACGACGAAGATCAGGTTGTCCAGCCGCTCGCGCCCGGCCACCGCCAGCGCGCCGACCGATTCCGGCTCGTCCATCTCGCCGTCGCCGACGAACACCCAGACCTTGCGGTCGCCCGGGTCGAGCAGGCCGCGGTGGCCCAGGTACTGCAGGAAGCGCGCCTGGTAGACGCCCTGGATCGGCCCCAGGCCCATGGACACGGTCGGGAACTGCCAGAACTCCGGCATCAGGTAGGGGTGCGGATAGGAGGACAGGCCGCCGCCGCCGACCTCGCGGCGGAAGCGGTGCAGCTGCTCCTTGCCGAGCCGGCCCTCGAGGTAGGCGCGGGCGTACACGCCGGGCGCCGAATGGCCCTGGAAGAACACCAGGTCGCCGCCGTGTTCCGCGCTCGGCGCGCGCCAGAAGTAGTTGAAGCCCACGTCGTACAGGGTGGCCACCGAGGCGAAGGTGGCGACGTGCCCGCCGAGGCCCGGGTGCTCCTGGTTGGCGCGCACCACCATGGCCATGGCGTTCCAGCGCACCAGCGAGCGGATGCGCCATTCCAGCGCCGCGTCGCCCGGGCAGCTCTGCTCCTGCTCGGGCGGGATGGTGTTGAGGTAGGCGGTGGCCGCGCTGTAGGGGATGGTCAAGCCGAGCCGGCGCGCGCGCTCCAGCAGGCGCTCCATCAGGAAGTGCGCGCGCTCCGGACCCTCTTCCCGGAACACGGAGGCCAGCGCCTCCAGCCACTCCTGCGTCTCCAGCGGGTCGATGTCCTGCTGGTCGGAACGGGGCTCGGGCATCGGGCGGGACGGCGGCGGCGGCCCGCGCATTATCCCTTACCGGGAATATCCCTAGCCGGACCGTCCCGAATTACCCACCGCCCACAAGCATTTCTTCGGTTCACCGATCTTTTCCGCCAGTGCTTTCGGACACATATTCCGGCAACAATTCACAGGCAATTTCATCAATCTCCTTGAACACATCCGTAGGCTCCAGTTTCCTCCATATCTCCTGCTCACGTTTCCGCGGGCCTACATTTTGCCCCCCCCCCCCATAATTACGTGAGATGCCTGCAACGCCAGAATTTCCGCCTGCCGGCCCAGTTCTGCCAGCCGCACGTGATTCTTTTTCTCGGGGTCGAAACGCGCTATGGGAATCTTTTCCCACGGCCGCGTATGAAAGTGTCGGTCTGATGTCCGATATTCCAAGTAAGCATCTCTTAGGGCTGGTGCGTTCAGGATGCTCACAAGGTACAGTGCCTCTCTTTCGCTACTTGTTTCTACGCGGTACAACGTATCATTGATTACGGTTCCCGCGGCCTGTCGAGCGGCACCCATTACCGCGCCTGCTTGCTTGTAACACACGAAGCGCCCTGCATCGTCTGCGGCGGTCACGGGTAACTGGCGTGACAGTTTCGATAGATAGTTAATCTGGCTGAGCAGGGTTTCAGGAGTACCCTTTCCGGATCCGCGATGCTCTCGATAAACATTGTTGGCGGTGCTATAACATCCGTGCTCGGATGCTTCCATGGATTCCAGCAAGCCACCGTGGTCATTCAGCGGAATGATCGCTGTGTCCAAGTACTCGCGGGGTGGAAAGTAGAATGGGCAGACATCTCGTCCCTGCAATACCGGCAATAACCAATGCGTCGGTACTGTAAGTTCCAACGCTTCCACATCTCGCCATGGTGAACGCTTCGACCGCTTTGTGCGTAATCGCGTGACACCTTTCTTAGTCACTACTTGCTCGCTTCCCTGCTCGACAAAAACTAGAACGTGCGGTAGTAAAGACGCGCCCATATGCGCTTGACCTTGATAGTCTGATGGGCAACCAGGCGGCAACGGTTTTTTGTCAGCAAAGTCAAGTTTTTTTATTTCCGCATCAGGTCTCCCCGCCCTATCAACCTTAACGTTGCTTGAGACTGTCTGTACTTTTGTGGTCCGGTTCTTTTGGTACGTTTCGATAATAGCGCAAGACTTTGCACCATGAAACGGAGGCTCTCTAAGTTCGCCGAAATCGACAGTCATATGCCAGTGCGTATTGCGTTTCTCGCGCAAAAGTTCCCAAGTTTTGCCACGCAGGGCAGCGGCATTGGTCAACCAACCCGCCCGCCATCTTCCCGACAAATACAACTCGCTGCAGCGATGAAGAAACATCGCCGCAATATCCCACAAGGGCGCAAGTCGGCCGCCCGGCCATATTCCGAGCGACCCGGGCGGCGCAACTAGTCTGCTTTTCACCATCTTCGGCTTTCCCGCCATTCTCTCCAGTGCCCGCTTGCGTTCCGCGCTTTGAATCACTTTCATAGTCACCCACGGTGGGTTCGCTACGATGCGGTCCACTTTGTTCTTCTCGATCAGATCCGGACCGACCGCTTGCTCGGCATACCATGCCCAGATAGAATTTCCTTCATCCTCAATAATGGTTCGCAAATCTTCGGCAGCTTTCTCGAGTTCCTGCTTGTCTTCCTCCGAGAGGCCTCGGACAATATCGGGACGCTGCCGCAACTGCGCTGGCTTACCCGGGTTGGCCGCATCAACAAGGTCACGCATGCGCTGAGGAAAATCTTTCTTCTCCAAGAACGCAGCAGGCAGGGAAACACCGGTTCCTCGAGTCGAAAGAAAAGTGCTTTTGAATATCTCCCCTTGTTCTCGAGCGTCAAAGGATTCCATCCGCAAAGCATCCCCAAGGTAGACTTTCAGCGGCAAGCCCTGCGATGCCGCCTCCGGCAACGCCCGAGACAAGTTGGCGGTAGCAAGCTCCACGGCTACCGGATGAATATCGATACCATGCACCAACGCAGCAATCAACCTGCCGACTTTATCTGGTGACAGTCCGCGCTTCTTGACTGCATAACTGCCGCGAATACGCTGGGCCGCAGCAATCAGGAAAGTGCCCGACCCGCAGGTCGGATCCAGTACGCCACACCCCTTGAAAGCGTGGCCCCCAGCATCCGCCTCAAGCCAAGTCGCCACAGATCTCTCCAGCCAGCGGTCGTCCATGACTTCCTTGCACAGCCAATGCGCCAACCAGTCCGGCGTGTAATACTCTCCAAACAACTTCCGGTTTTCCTTGTCGATAATATCTTCGTACAACGCACGAAGAACATCATGCCCCCGGCCACCGCTCCACTCGTACTCATGAGTTACGTCAGCCAATTTCTGCAACCAACGACATCCGGCGCTGCTGTCACACAGCCAAGCGGTGAAGCCATCATCAGCCAGTGCTGGGCCGTCTATCGTCAAATCTGCCCGCTTCTTAGTCGTCGCCACTACACAGCGCGCGATTAGCACCAAGTAGCAGTGCTGAACGAATAGCTTATCCTGCCCCCCTTCCGACGGCACTAGGCCTGATGCCTCCAAAGCGCGCCGCCATAGCTGAAAACAGGTTTGTCGTTTCTTCTGATGGCGGGGCGATATTTTCTCCGACAACTTTTCGAGGTCCCGCATCAGCTGATGCTGGTCGTAGATGGCATTGGGACGGTCTGGTATCCACGTCTTTCCCGCAGGCCGGTTCCTCTTTAGGATATCCGTGAGAAAAACAACCAACTCTTCCTCGTCTGCTCCACACAAGCGCCTCTTCAGCTGCTTCTTGGAAGTTCGAGCATGCTTCCATTCATAGAAGTGCCAGTTCCGGCCGTCCGTCACCAACCCGACCCATTCCCGATGAGGGTCGTATTTCGGATCAGTCAACGGCAATCTACCTAGTTCGTCGTCAAGCAACGCTTCCACATAATCAGTCAACTGCTCAACAGAAGCCTGTTTCGGGTGAACAGCTTCACCCGATTTGACGCTTTTTACTTCTGCTATGAATCTGTATTCAGGCAGGTAGATGTCACAAGGTCGGTTGATGGACTGGATTCGGTGCTCCAGCAGCAAAGTGCTTTCTTCTTTCGCTATTGATCGCAACAAGTCCCGCACCTTAACCCTGATGTCCTCCTCAGTTGCCGCAGGCGAACAATTCAGGGCGCGCGCGGCATACCGACGCGCCTCATCAAGATCCTGCTGGTCGGAACGGGGCTCGGGCATCGGGCGGGGCGGCGGCGGCGGCCCGCCCATTATCCCCCACCGGCGCGGCGGCTCAGCCGGGCTCCCCGCGCAGCGCCAGCGCGCGCCGGTAGGCGCGCCGGTGTTCCGCCCCCAAGCAGTCGCGCGCCAGCGCGGCGGCCGCGCGCACCGGCACCGCCGCCGCCAACAGCGCGCGCAGGAACGAGTCGAGCTTCGCGTCGGACACCGCCGGCGCCCGCGCCGCGCCCGCCACCACGAGCGCGTACTCGCCGCGCTCCGGCAACGCGTCCGGGTCGAGTTCGCCCAGCGGCCCGCGCAGCACCTGCTCGTGCCGCTTGGTCAGCTCCCGCAGCCACGCCGCGGTCCGCTCCGGCTCGAACCGCTCCTTCAGGTCCCGCGCCAGGGCGCGGATGCGGTGCGGCGCCTCGAACGCCACCCAGGTGCGGGTCTCCGCCGCCAGCTCCTCCAGCCGCGCCCGCCGCCCCGCCGCGCGGTTCGGCAGGAAGCCCTCGAACACGAACCGCTCCGCCGCCAGCCCCGCGGCGCTCAGCGCCGCCGCCACCGCCGACGGCCCCGGCAACGGCGACACCGCCAGCCCCGCCTCCAGCGCCAGCGCCACCAGCCGCCGCCCGGGGTCGCTGATCAGCGGCGTGCCCGCGTCCGACACCAGCGCGCCGGATTGCCCGCCGCGCAGCGCACGCACCAGCGCCGGCGCGGTCTTCGCCTCGTTGCCGGCGTGCAGGCTGCGCAGCCGCGCGCCCGCGCCCAGATGGCTCAGCAGCGCGCGCGCGCGGCGGGTGTCCTCGGCCGCCACCCAGTCGACCGAGCGCAGCACATCAGCGGCGCGCGGGCTCAGGTCGTCCAGGCAGCCGATCGGCGTCGCCGCTACGTACAGGGTGGAGGGCTCGGCGGTCCAGGCGGGCATGGCGGCGCGGCCGGCGGCGCCGGAGGGCGGCGGCGATTGTACCCGCCGGAACGCCGGGCGGCGGCCGCGCCGGAAAACTTATTAACGAGCCGCCCGGCGCGCCGGCGGCGCGCGAAGATCTGGCCTAGGTGACGCAGGCGCAGGCCAGACAGGGATTGCTGCTCCCCGAGAAGCAGTAGGAGCTCCGGCCGTTCTCGCCGCGCCCGCCGGACACCCCGCCCAGCGCCTCGTCGGACAGCGGCGCGGCCGGCTCCGGCGGCATCGGGAAATAGACGGTGTCCGCGGTCTGCTCCACCACCCGGACCTCGACGCCGGGCGACAGCGTCAGGCCGAGGTCGGAGGCGTCGCCGCGGGCGATGCGGGCGCGTACCTCCGCGTCGGCGCGGTAGCGCTCGCCGAACCGCATCAGGGCCTCAAAGGGCACCAAGCGCCGGTCGGTTTCTTGCTGGTCCATGGTCGGAACTCTCCTGCCGAGAACCGGCTCGCGCCTCACCAGCCGACGCAGGCGCAGCCCGCCCGGCCCCAGTAGGGCCCGATGCCGCCGGCGACCGAATCCAGCGCCTCGTCGGACAGCGCCGCGCCCGGCGGCGGCGGCAGCGGGAAGTAATAGGTGTCGGCAGTCTGCTCCACGACCCGGAACTCCATTTCCGGCGGGAGATTCAACCCGCCCAGGTCGGAGACATCGCCGCGGGCGATGCGGGCGCGCACTTCCGCGTCGGCGCGGTAGCGCTCGCCGAACCGCGCCAATGCCTCGAAGACTACGGAGCGCCGGTCGGTTTCTTGCTGGTCCATGGTCGGAACCTCCTGTTGCCGCAGTTCGCGCCGCTCGGCCGAATCCGCCCGCCTCAGGCCTGCGGATCCGGACCGAAAGCCGGCTCTCTCGCTACCAGCCGACGCAGGCGCAACCCATCGGGCCCGTGTGGATCACGCCGCCGGAAATCGATTCCAGCGACTCGTCGGACAGCACCGCGCCCGGCGGCGGCGGCAGCGGGAAATAATAGGTGTCCGAAGTCTGCTCCACGACCCGGAGCTCCATGTCCTGCGGGAGATTCAGGCCGCTCAGGTCCGAAGTGTCGCCGCGGGAGATCCGCTCCCGCACTTCCTCTTCGGCGTGGTAGCGCTGGTAAAACTGATGCAGCGCCTTGTACGATTCATTGAGTGCTTCCTGCTTCTTCATCGTCGTCCTCCCGGATTCATCCGGTCATCTGTCAATTGCGGCCGGCCGGCAAACGGGCCGGCCCGCAGAGGCGAGTATAGCCCACGCCGGGGAAAGAAACGGAAAACCGGTGCCAGCAGATGCGGGATTGCCGGCGGCGGCGGAAACCGGCCCGCGGATGCGGGCCGGAAGCCGTTCGGCGAATCCGCTTCGCCCAAGCCTGCGGCTTCGGGGCTTCAGGCCCCGAGCCCGGCCCGCCGCCCGGCGCGAACGCCGGCCGGCCCGCCGGGGAAGACCTTCAGCTGGCGCAGGAGCGGCCCGGCCCGGCGCAGGAGACGCCGAACGTGGCCTGGAACACCGTGAACAACAGCGCCGGGTCCGTGTTTCCCGCCCGGCCCGTGTTGGTCAGGGTGATGCCGCCGGAAATCGTTTCCAGCGCCTCGGCGGACAGCGCCGTGGTCGGCAGCTGCGGCAGCGCGAAGTAGTAGGTGTCCGCGGTCTGCTGCATGACCCGGATCTCGACCCCCTCCGGTCCGTCCATGCCCAAGTCGGAAGTGTCGCCGCGGGCGATGCGGGCGCGCACTTCCGCGTCGGCGCGGTAGCGCTCGCCGAACTCCATCAGGGTTTCATAGGATTGGTGAACTGCTTCTTTGTCCATGGCCGGAATCCCTCCTCGCGGTCCGTTTCGTTCGGCCGGCCCAGACGAAAAGGGCTGGCCATTTCCGGTTGACTTTACACCAACGGGGGGAGGGGGCAACGAATCCGGTGCCAATAGATGCTGGATTGCAGACGGCGCCGCCGCCGCCCCGCCCCGCCCGTGCCGTATCATGAGCCGGCGATGAAGGCCGCCCGCCCGCTGCTCCCGCTCTTGGCCGCGGCCCTGCTCGCGGCCTGCGCCCCCGCGCCGCCGGAGGCGCCGCCCGCGGCTGGCTGGGAGGAGCTGCGCGCGCTGCCGCCGGACCAGGCCTGGGCCGAGGCCGGCCGCCACGCCCCGGAGCGGCGCGCCGGACTGCGCCTGGACCTGCTGGAAGACTGGGCGCGGAGCGGACGCTGGGACGCGCTGGCGGCGCGGCTGCCGGAACTCGATGCCCTCGACCTCGGCCCGCCCGCGGCCGACCGCCGGCAGCGGCTGCGCGCCCGGCTGCTGCTGCATCGCGGCGAGGCCGCGGCGGCGCTGGCGGCGCTGGCCGGCCTGCCCGACGGCGACGAGGTCCTCGCGCTGCGCATCGACGCCCGCGAGCGGCTGGGCGACGTCCAGGGCGCGCTGCGCGCGCGGCTGGCGCGCGCCGCGCCCGCTTCGGCCGCGGGCGAGGCCGCCTGGGAGCGGCTGCTGGCAACGCCGGCGGCGCAGCTGCAGGCCTGGCGCGATGCCGCGGCCGACCCCGCGTGGCGCGGCTGGCTGGACCTGGCGCTGCTGTCGCGGCCGGGCTCGCGGCCGCGGATCTCCCCGGAGGAGACCCTGCGCGAGTGGGAGCTCAGCTACGGCGGCGGCCACCCGGCGCGCGCCCGGTTGCCGGCCGCGCTGCAGACCCTGCGCGCCCTGCACCCGCGGGTGCGGCGGCTGGCGGCGCTGCTCCCGGTCAGCGGCGACTACGCGCCGATCGGCCAGGCGCTGCGCGCCGGCATCGAGGCGCGCATGCGCGCGCAGCCGCCGGACGAGGTGCCGGAGCTGCGCATCTACGACACCGGCGACCCGGCGCGCGACGTCGGCGAGCTCTACCGCCAGGCCGTGGCCGAGGGCGCGGAGCGGATCGTCGGGCCGTTCCGCAAGGAGGCGGTGGCGCGGCTCGCCCGCGCGGACGCGGCCTTCGCCCCCACCGTCAGCCTCAACTACCTGCCCGCGGCCGCCGGCGCGCCGGCGGCGCTGGTGCAGTTCGGGCTGCTGCCCGAGGACGAGGCGCTGCAGGCCGCCGAGCGGGCGCTGGCCGACGGCCGCCGCGCCGCGGCGGTGTTCGCGCCCGCCGACGACTGGGGCCGGCGCCTGGCGGACGCCTTCGCCGCGCGCTTCGAGGCGGGCGGCGGCGCGGTGCGCAGCCGCGCCTTCTACTTCCCGGGCGCGTCCGACTACGCCGCCACCATCAAGGACGCCCTGCGGCTGTCCGCCGGCGAGCGCCGCCGGCAGGCGGTGGAGGAGGCGCTCGGCCGCGAGGTGGTGGCGCCGCCGACCCGGCGGCGGGACCTGGACATGGTGTTCCTCGCCGGCGCGCCGCGCAGCGCGCGCCTGTTCAAGCCGCAGCTCGACTTCTACCGCGCCGCCGACTTGCCGGTCTACGCCACCTCGCACGTGTACGCCGGCGTGCCGAGCCCGCTGCAGGACCAGGACCTGGACGGCATCCGCTTCTGCGACCTGCCGCTGGTGCTCGACGAGCGGCTCGCGGCCGCGCGCGACGCCGGCCCGCGGGCGCGGCAGCTGCCGCGCTTCGCCGCGCTCGGCGCCGACGCCTACCTGCTGGCGATGAACCTGGACTACCTGCGGCTGCGCCCGCGCGCGCGCCTCGAGGGCTGGACCGGGACGCTGTCGCTGCGGGAGGGCCGGCGCGTGTTCCGCGCCCTGCTGCCCTGGGCGCAGTTCCGCCGCGGCCGCGCGGTGCCGCTGGCGGCGGCGGCCGCGCGCTAGCGGTAGGGCGGCCCGGCCCGCTCCTGCACCGCGCGGTAGCGCTTGAGCGCCGCGACCACCCGCGCCGGCCGCTCCCCGGTCGCCGCGATCTCGTCCCAGAAGCGCAGCGCCTCCGCCTCCACCCGGCGCCACTCGGCGTCGGGAATGGTGGTCAGCTCGAGCTTCGCGCCCGCGGCGCGCAGGCGCGCCTCGCCGGCCCAGTACCAGTGCTGCCGGTAGTAGTGCGAACTGTCCATGCAGACGCGGAACAGCTCCCGCAGGCGCTCCGGCAGGGCGTTCCAGGCATCGCTGTGGGCGAAGAACGAGCCGCACCACGCGCCGGAGATGGCGTTGGTCAGGAAGTAGCCGGTCGCGTCCGCCCAGCCGACGGTGTGGCTCTCGGTGATGCCGGACCAGGCCAAGCCGTCCAGTTCGCCCGCGTGCAGCGCGCCCGCGACCTCCGCCCACGGCAGGGTGACCGGAACCACGCCGAAGCGCGCCAAGAACCGGCCCGCGGTCGGAAAGGTGAAGATGCGCTTGCCCGCGAGGTCGGCCAGGCCGCGCACGGGCGCGGTCGTGTTGAGGTGGCAGGGGTCCCAGGCGCCCGCGCCGAGCCAGGTCACGCCGTCGATCTCGCCGTAGGCCTCCTCCCAGATCTGCCGCAGGCCGTACTGGTGGAACAGCGCCGGCACGTCCAGGCTGTGGCGCGCGGCGAACGGGAAGTAGCCGCCGAACACCGCCACGTCGGCGGGCGAGCCGAGCGAATCGTCGTCGCTCTGCACCGCGTCGACCCGGCCCCGCCGCAGCGCCTCGAACAGCTCCGCCGTCGGCGCCAGCTCGTCGGCGGTGTGCAGCTCGATGAACATCTCGCCGTCGGCGATGCGGTTGAACGCGTCGACCATGGGCCTGGCCACGTGCGCCGCCAGCGCCGGCCCGGCGTAGGTCTGCATGCGCCAGCGGATCGGCGTCTTCGCCCGCGCCAGCACCGCCGGCGCGGCGGCGGCCGCGGCGCCGAGGCCGGCGGTCTTCAGGAACTGGCGCTTGTCCACCGCGCGGCGCCCGCGGCCGGCGCGGCTCAGAGCCCGCGGACGCGGGCGTTCAGGCGGCTTTTCTGCCGCGCCGCCTTGTTGCGGTGGATCAGGCCCCGGGTCACGGCGCTGTCGATCGCCGCCATCGCCCGCCGGCAGGCGGACGCGGCCTGCTCGCGGTCGCCGCCGGCCGCGGCCTTCAGCACGTTCTTGACGTGCGTGCGGTAGCGCGCGGCGAGCGCCATGTTGCGCTCGCGCCGGACCTGGATCTGGCGGGCGCGCTTGCGGGCCTGGGCGGTATTGGCCATAACGTGCGGGAATTATACACCCGCCCCGCCCCGGGCGCCCGGCAATCCGCCGAGGCCGCCTGCGCCAGCGGGCAAAACCCGGCGGCGGCGGGCGCGCCATCGGCCATGCCGCCGGATTGCTCCGCAATCAGCTCTTGGGGTTAGAATACCCGCCGCGCTTCGCGCGAATGGAGATGCGGAGAAAACCGCCATGGTTGCGCCCCAGACAGCCCGGACCGCCGCCAAGCCGTCCCCGGCCCCGGCCGGCGCCGCCGGCCGCGGACGCGGGACGAAGATCGTCCCTCCTGAGCAGGCGGCAGACGCGTGGTCGAACGGACGCATCAGCGTCCGGAACGGAGACAGCTTGGATTTCTACCGGGAGTGGCCCGCTCCCGCGGTCATCGTTTCCGACGGCGGTTACGGCATTCTCGGCTTCGAGGGCGACACCTCCGACCATCTCGGCCTGCCGGACTGGTATCGCCGGCACATTGCCGCATGGTCGCAGCATGCGACGCCCGCCACCACGTTGTGGTTCTGGAACTCGGAAATCGGCTGGGCGGCGGTGCATCCCGTGCTGGAAGCGAACGGCTGGCGCTACGTCAACGCCAATATCTGGAACAAAGGCGTCGGGCACATTGCCGGGAACGTGAATACCCGGAGCATTCGCCGCTTCCCCGTCGTGTCCGAGATGTGCGTCCAGTACGTATACGAAGCGCGCATCGACGGCCTGCCGCTCAAGCAGTGGCTGCTGAAAGAATGGGACCGGACCGGACTGCCGCGCCATCAGGCGAATGAAGCCTGCGGCGTCTCCGACGCGGCGACGCGGAAATATCTGGACCAGGGGCGCCTGTGGTATTTCCCGCCGCCCGACGCATTCCAGAAGCTGCAGCAGTATGCGAACCAACGCGGCGACCCGAGCGGCCGCCCGTACTTCTGCATCCGCGGCGAACAGCCGGGCACGGCGGAGCAATGGGCGGCCATGCGGGCGAAATTCTCCTGCCCGCACGGGTTCACCAATGTCTGGAACCAGCCCGCCCTGCACGGCAAGGAGCGATACAAGATCAACGGCGCGTCCGGCAAAGCCCTGCACTGCAACCAGAAGCCGGTCAACTTGATGCAGATGCTCATTGAGGCGTCATCCGACGAACAGGACGTAGTCTGGGAGCCTTTCGGCGGCTTGTTCTCCGCCTGCGTCGCCGCATGGCGCAGCCGCAGGCAGGGTTTCGGCGGAGAAATCGACCCGACGTATTTCCACCACGGAGTCCGGCGGCTCATGCGGGAAACCCGTCAGTCCGACCTCTTCTGATTCCCTGCCGTTTCCCAGAGCCTCCGCCAAGGCGCCTGATCGCCGCTTGCCGTCCGCAGACTCCGCCACTCCTGAACGCTGCGGCCGTGGACTTCCCGCTGCAGGATCCGCTCCTTGAACGCTTCCAGTTCGGGATGCATGATGCGGTCCATTTTGGCGAAATTCGTGTCGCCCCGGTACGGGAACGCGGCCTGCAGTCTGCGCAGCCGCGCTTGATAGCGGGGATCCGTCCGGTATTCCCGCGCCGGCCTCCCCCACCGCCGAACGCGCTTGCGCGCTTGCGCCAGCTGGGCCGCCGCGCCTTGGAATTTGTATCCGTTGACGTTGGTCTGCTGAAGATTGGCCGTCCGCCCGGAAGTGTCTTCCGGCTCGAGCACCAAATACTCCGGAGGGTCGTGGTAGTGCCGGTCTCGAGCCGCCGCGACCGAACTGCCGGGAATCACGCACACATCCAGAACGCGCGGCCGCCCGAAAATCAACCGGGTCGGCAGCCACGCGAGCAGGCATACCCACGTCCGGTCCGGCGCCAGAATCGTCTGGCTGCTTTTAAAACGGGCGGTGATCTCTGACGCCAGCGGAAACCAAGTCTTAATCTCAAGACCCGGCATCGGCGTTACCGAGCCCTCGAAAACCGCATCCGGAAATCCGGGATCCTGTCGTTTCCACCGGCCGTGCGGCCGATACGCGGCCTCGGCATTCAGCAGCGTCACCAGCTTGAACTCGAGCAAATTCCCCAACAGCGGAGAAAGCTTCGAGATCACTTTGACCAAATTGACCGCTTCCTCCGGAGTGTCCGGCCGCGCGATGTCCACGGCGTCCAGCGTGCGGCCGCGCATGCGCTCCAGCCGGGAGACGGCCAAATCCAGCACTTGCCGGCACTTCATCGGACGCGCCCGCCCTTGCGGCTCCGCTCAGGGACGGACCGTTCCTCAAGTTCCCGGACGATGTCGCCCGCGCTCATGCCGAGCACTCGGCAAATCCCGATGAACTCGATCACGTCGAGCCGGCGCTCCTGACGCTCGTACTTGGAAACAAAAGACTGCGGCCGGCCCAAGCGCGCCGCCAGTTCCTGCTGCGTCACATCGGCTTCCTTGCGGGCGGAAACCAGCCGCCGGAGCAATGCCGAGTATTCGTCCGTGCGAATCGATTTCACGCCCATTCCAGCCGGCCCAAGCCTGCGGGAGAAAAATTCTAAAACCGGATTTTGAATATCCTAAATAAGGTTATTTCGGGCAGGCCGCAATCCCGCGCCGCCGCCGCTCTTGAATAAGATATAATCCCGCCGATGCCGCCTGCACCAGCCCGCGTGCTTTTTTCTTTCCGCTTCCTGCCGGGACTGCTCGCAGCCATCGTTGCAGCCGCGCCCGCCAGCGCCGCCGACTGGTCCGCGCTGACCCGCGTCGCCGAAGCCTCCACCCAGCAGCAGGCGCAAGCGCAGCAGGAGATCGACCGCCTCGACGACCAGGCCCAGGAGGCGCTGGCCGACTACCGCAAGCACCTGCTGGAGCTCGACGGCCTGCGCACCTACACCGCGCAGATCCGGAACCTGGTCGAGCAGCAGAAAGCGCGCCTCGGCGAACTGAACCAGCAGGTCGAGCAGGCCGCCAACCTGGACCGGCAGATCGTGCCGCTGATGGAGCGCATGCACGCCGCGCTGGCCGCGTTCGTGGCGCAGGACCTGCCGTTCCTGCAGGACGAGCGGCAGGCGCGCATCGCGCGCCTGCGCAAGGTGCTGGACAACCCCGAGCTGTCCATGGCGGTGCGCTTCCGCAGCCTGTACGAGGCGTTCCAGATCGAGCTCGACTACGGCCGCAACCTCGAGACCTACGAGGACACCCTGGCGGCGGACGGCGGCGAGCGCGCCGTCACCGTGCTGCGCGTCGGCCGGGTCGGCCTGTACGCGCTGGCCAACGACCGCCACACCGCCTACCGCTTCGACCGCGCCGCCGGCGCCTGGCGGCCGGCCGGCGACATCGCCCGCAGCCTGCAGCACGCCATCCGCATGGCGCGCAAGCAGGTCGCCCCCGACCTGCTGGTGCTGCCGGTCGACCCGCCGGAGGACGCGTCGTGACGCGCGCCGCCCGCGCGCTGGCGCTCCTGCTCGCCGCCGCCCCCCTGGCGGCGCCGGCGGCGCCGCTCGACGACCTGCTGCGGCAGCTGCGCTCGGAGCAGCTGCGCGAGACGCAGGAGACCCAGGAGCGGCTGCAGCGCTTCCGCGCCGCCGCCGCCGAGCGCGACGCCATGCGCAAGGACGCGCAAAAGCAGATCCGCGCCGAGGAGCAGCTGGGGCAGAAGCTGGAGCGCCAGTTCCGCGCCGGCGAGAAGGAGATCGCCGCCACGCGCAAGAAGCTGGCCGAGCTGAGCGCGCACTACCAGGAGGTGTTCGCCACCGCCCGGCTGTGGGCGGTCGACCTGAAGGAGCACCTGCACGGCTCGCTGGTGGGCGCCCAGTTCCCGGGCCGCGGCGCCGCGCTCGAGCCGCTGACCGGCGACGACCACCTGTTCAGCGTCGCCGACATCGACCGGCTGCTGTTCCACGCCCTGCAGGAGGCCGACCAGCAGGGCCGGGTGGCGCGCTTCACCGCGCCGCTGACCGGCGCCGACGGCGCCGTGGCCGACACCGAGGTGGTGCGGATCGGGCCGTTCACCGCCAGCGCCGGCGACCGCTTCCTCGAGTTCCCGCCCGACATCCAGCGCCTGCAGATCCTGCCCACCCAGCCGCGCAGTTCGCTGCGCTCGATCGCCGAGGAGCTGCAGGAGCCGGACGGCGGGCCGGCGCCCGCCGCCGTGATCGACCCCTCGCGCGGCACCATCCTGTCGCTGCTGAAGGACGTCCCGGACCTGCTCGAGCGGGTGCACCAGGGCGGGCCGATCGGCTACCTGATCATCGCCATGGGCGCGTTCGGCCTGCTGTTCGCGCTGATGCGCAACGGCCAGCTGTTCGTGCAGCTGCGCCACACCCTGCGCCAGCACCACGACCTCGACCACCCCAAGGACGACAACGCGCTCGGCCGCGTCGCGCTGGTCTACCAGCAGCACCGGGACATGGACCCGGACGCCCTCGAGGACCGCATCCACGAGGCCATCAGCGAGGAGCTGCCGCGCCTGAACTGGGGCCTCAACCTGCTGCGGGTGCTGGCCGCCATCGCCCCGCTGCTCGGCCTGCTCGGCACCGTGGTCGGCATGATCCAGACCTTCCAGGACATCACCCTGTTCGGCACCGGCGAGCCGCGCATGATGGCCGGCGGCATCAGCCAGGCGCTGGTCACCACCGCGCTCGGCCTGTCGGTCGCGATCCCGATCCTGCTGCTGCTGACCATGGCCCGCTCCTTCAGCTCGCGCTGCCAGTTGATCCTCGAGGAGCAGAGCCTGGGGCTGCTGACGCGCGCGCACCACGCCGGCTCATGACCGGATGGCTGAGCCAGGCCTACTGGGACGTCGAGGCCCTGCTGTACGACGGCGGCTACGTGCTGCAGATCCTGTTCTGGGTGGCCGCGGTGCTGTGGTTCTTCATCTGCGAGCGGCTGCTGTTCTACTTCACCCGCCACGACGAGCACCTGGCCGAGCGCGACGCGATCTGGGAGGACACCGCCGAGCACCACCCGCGCGAGGCGCTGTGGCTGCGGCGGATGTGGCTGTCCGAGGTGCGCATCCGCGCCACCCGCGGCCTGCGCCTGATCCGCGGCCTGATCGCGATCTGCCCGCTGCTCGGCCTGCTCGGCACCATCACCGGCATGATGGAGCTGTTCCAGACCCTGTCGGTGACCGGCTCCACCAGCGCCCGCGCGCTGTCCGGCGGCATCGCCCACGCCACCCTGCCGACCTTGGGCGGACTGCTGATCGCCCTGTCGGGCTACTACTTCGTGACGTACTTCGAGCACCGCGTCCGCCGCGAGCACCAGACCCTGCGTGAACACCTCATGCTGCCCGACCATGCGCATCCGGCCCACGCCCACGTCTGAGCGCGGCCGCGCCGCGCCGCCGCGCCCGGAGGCGCGCGCCTGATGGCCGGCCGCCGCCGCCACAGCGCCGACGACGACGCCCAGGTCGTCGACATCACGCCGCTGATCGACATCGTGTTCATCATGCTGATCTTCTTCATCGTGACCGCGGTGTTCGTGAAGGAGTCCGGCGTCGAGATCGAGCGCCCGCAGGCGCAGACCGCCTCGCTGCAGACCCAGGTGTCGATCCTGATCGGCATCACCAAGGACAACGAGGTCTACCTCAACCACCGCCCGGTCGACCTGCGCGCCGTGCGCCCGCACGTGCTGCGCCTGCACGCCGAGAACCCCCAGGGCGGCGTGGTCATCCAGGCCGACCGCGATTCGCGCAACCACACGCTGGTGCAGGTGATCGACCAGGTGCGGCAGGCCGGAGTCGAGAAGATCGCCATCGCGGCCCGCCCGGATGCGCCATGAGCGCCGCCGCGCTGCTGCGCCTGCCGGCGCTCGCCGCGCTGGGCGCGGCGGCGGCGTTCGGCCTGTTCGTGGTGATGTCGCAGCTGATCTCGTCCGAGCTGGTCGGCCGCCTGGCGCTGCCGGACCCGGTGCGCTTCGACTTCGTGCGCCTGCCCGAGCGCCGGATCGCCGCCGCCGCTGACAGCCGGCCGCTGCCGAGCAAGCCGAAGTCCAAGCCGCCGCCGGCGCCGGACCTCGACACCGACACCGACACCGCCGGCCCGGACGCGCTGCGCTTCTCCACCGACACCGGCTACGAACTCGACCTGCTGGACGTCTCCGGGCTGGCCGGCAGCCTGCAGGCCGGCGACCCGGTGCCGATCCTGCGCGTCAGCCCGCTGTACCCGGCGCGCGCCGCCAGCCGCAACATCGAGGGCTGGGTGGAGCTGGCGTTCACCATCGCCAAGACCGGCACCACCAAGGACGTGCGGGTGGTGCGCGCCGAGCCGGAGAGCATCTTCGACCGCGCCGCGGTGAAGGCGGTGCGCAAGTGGAAGTACAAGCCGCAGGTGGTCGACGGCAAGCCCGCCGACCGCCCGAACGTGCACGTGGTCATCAAGTTCGAACTCGACGAATGAGGCCGCTGCTCGCGCTGCCGCTCCTGCTGGCCCTGGGCCTCGCCGCGGCGCCGGCGTTCGCCGAGGGCGGCACCCTGTCGCCGCGCGTCTTCCGCGCGCTGAGCGCGATCTACGAGCTGCGCGACGCCGGCGACGCCGCGGCGGCGCTGCGCGACACCGAGGAGCTGCTGGAATCGCGGCGCCTGAGCGCCTACGAGCGGGCCCAGACCCAGCTGCTGCTGGTCGACCTGCTGCTGGGCGAGGAGCGCTACGAGGCCGCCATCCGGCCGCTGCAGGCGGCGCTGGCCGGCGACGGCCTGCCGGAGTCCCGCCGCGCGCAGACGCGCTACACCCTGGGCCAGCTGTACAACCAGGTCGGCAAGCACCGCGAGGCGCTGCGCACGCTGGAGGCGTGGCTGAAAGAAGCCGACGAGGTGCCGCCGCGGGCGTACTTCACGCTGGCGGTGACCTGCCTCGAGCTGGAGCGGGTGAAGGACGCGCGCCGCTACGCCGACCAGGCCCGCGGCGCGGCCGGCGACCAGCTGAGCCGGGCGCAGTACCAGTTCCTGGCCGCGCTGTACTTCCAGCAGGCCGACTGGCGCGCGCTGTCGCCGCTGCTGGTGGAGGCGATCGGCCGCTTCCCGGACGAGCTGCGCTTCTGGAAGCAGCTGACCCAGACCCACCTCGAGCGGCGCCGGGAGGGCGCCGCGCTGGCGGTGCTGCGCATGGCCCGCGCCCGGCAATTGCTGAAGCGCGGCGAGGACCTGGTGCAGATGGCGCAATTGCTGCGCATGCGGGGCGCGCCGTGGGAAGCCGCGCAGGTGCTGCAGCGCGGCCTCGAGCAGAAGCGGATCAAGGCCGACGCGCGCCACCGGCTGATGCTGGGCGAGGCCTGGATGGCGGCGCGCGAGTACGAGCGCGCCTACCCGGTGCTGCGCCAGGTCGCCGAGGAGACCCGCCTGGCCTCGGACTGGCTGCGCCTGACCCGCCTGTACGCGCAGAACGCGAAGTGGGGCCCGTGCCGCGAAAGCGCCCGCGCCGGGCTGCGCGCCGGGCCCGAGGACCCGGGGCCGACGCAGATGCTGGCCGGCATCTGCGCCTACGAGGACGGCGCCGGCGCGGACGCCCGCAGCGCGTTCCTGGCGGCGCAGGAAAGCCGCAGCACCCGGTCGCAGGCGGCCGGCTGGCTGCAGCTGCTCGAGAATTGAACGCCGCCGCCGCCAACTTCGACCCGCGGGAACTGGAGCGGTTCGACCGCGCCGAACTCGACTGGTGGGACCCCGCCGGGCCGATGCGGGCGCTGCACGCGCTCAACCCGGTCCGGCTCGAATACGTCCGCGCGCGCTGCCGGCTCGCCGGCGCGCGGGCGCTGGACGTCGGCTGCGGCGGCGGCCTCTTGGCGGAGGAGCTGGCCCGGGCCGGCGCCGAGACCGCCGCGCTCGACCTGTCGCCGAACGCCCTGGCGCAGGCCCGCGCCCACGCCGCCGCGGGCGGGCTCGCGGTCGACTACCGGCGCGAGGACGCGGCCGCGCATGCGGCGGCGCGGCCGGGGCATTACGACGTGCTGACCTGCATGGAGCTGCTGGAGCACGTGCCGGATCCGGCGGCGCTGCTGGCGGACTGCGCGCGGCTGCTGCGGCCGGGCGGCGCGCTGTTCCTGTCGACCCTGAACCGCACCTGGCGCGCTTTCGCCGAGGCGATCCTGGGCGCCGAGCACCTGCTCGGCCTGCTGCCGGTCGGCACCCACCGCTACGACCGCTTCCTGCGCCCGTCGGAACTGGCGCGCGCGCTGCGCGACCTGGGGCTGGAGGTGCGGGAGGTGCGCGGCATCGCCTACCAGCCGCGCTCCGGCGCGGCGCGGCTGCGCGCCGACGCGGGCGTGAACTACCTGCTGCACGCGCAACTCCCCTGAGGATCCGGCATGGCCGACTGGCTCTGGGCCGTCATGTTCGTCTGCGGCCTGGCGCTCGGGGCCGTGCTCGGCTACACCCTGCTGCGCCAGCGCGACGAGCAGCGCGAGCGGCAGCTGGAGGAAGAGCGCGAGCGCGAGCGGCGGGAGCGGCAGCGGGACCTCGAGCAGGTGCGCGAAACGATGCGCGACAGCTTCGCCCGGCTGGCGCAGGAGGCCCTGGACCGCAACGCCGCGCAGCAGAGCGAGCGGCTGGACGGCACCCTGCGCCCGGTGCGCGAGACCCTGCGCGAGACCCGCGAGAAGCTGGACGAGATCGAGCGCGAGCGGCACAAGCACTACGGCAGCCTGACGCAGCAGCTGGAGGCGGCGGTGCAGGCCGAGAACCGGCTGCGCGAGGAGACCCAGACCCTGTCGCGCGCGCTGGCGAGCCCGAACGTGCGCGGCGCCTACGGCGAAATCACGCTGCGGCGGCTGATCGAGCTGGCCGGCATGGTGCCCCGCTGCGACTTCGTCGAGCAGGAGAAGACCGAGCGCCGGCGCCCGGACGTGGTGGTGCGGATGCCGGGCGACCGGGTGCTGCCGATCGACGCCAAGGCGCCGCTCGAGGCCTACCTGGAGGCGCACCGCGAGCAGGATCCGCAGCGGCAGCGGGAGCTGCTGAAGGCCTTCGCCGCGCAGATGCGCCAGATGGTGCTGGACCTGGCGAAGAAGGAATACTGGGAGGAGTTCGGCAACGCGCTGGACTTCGTGGTGATGTTCGTGCCCGGCGACCAGTTCCTGAACGCCGCGCTGGAGCAGCTGCCGGACCTGATGGACGAGGCGCTGGGGCGGCGGGTCCTGCTCGCCACGCCCAGCAGCCTGATGGCGATCCTGCGCGCGGTCGCCTACGGCTGGAACCAGCAGCAGCTGGCGGAGAACGCGGAGCAGATCCGCGACCTCGGCCGCGAGCTGCACGACCGCGTCGCCACCTTCCTCGGCTACCTGGGCCGGATCGGCAAGAGCCTGGGCGGCGGAGTCGACGCCTACAACCGGGCGGTCGGCTCCTGGCAGAGCCGCATCCAGCCGACGCTCACCCGGTTCCGGGAACTGGGCGCCGAAGGCAAGGACGCCGCGCCGCCCGAGGAACTGAGCGCGCTGCCCCGCGGCGCGCCCGCGCCGGCCGCGCGCGACGATGCCGCCTGAGCCGCCGGCGCCGCCCTGCTCCCCCTCTCCCGGCGCGCTCGACGGGCGCGTCGTGTTCGTCACCGGCGCCGGCTCCGGCATCGGCCGGGCCGCCGCCCGCGCCTGCGCGGCCGCGGGCGCCGCCGCGGTGCTGGCGGGGCGGGACGCGCCGCGGCTGGAGGAGACCTACGACCAGATCCGCGCCGCCGGCGGCCCCGAGCCCGCGCTCTGCCCGCTGGACCTGGCGGGCGCGACCGCCGCCGACCTCGACGGCGTCGCGGCGCGGCTCCGCGCCGACTTCGGCCGCCTCGACGGCCTGCTGCACTGCGCCGGGCAGACCGGCGGCCTGCGCCCGCTGCGCCTGCTGGAGCCGGGCGACTGGGAGCGGCTCGTGCGCGTCAACCTGAGCGCGCCCTGGCTGCTGACCCGGGCCTGCCTGCCGCTGCTCGAGGCGGCGCCGGACCCGGCCGCGGTGTTCGCGCTCGACGGCGGCGCGCAGCGCGCCTACTGGGGCGCCTACGGCGCCGCCAAGGCCGGCCTCGCGGGCCTGGTGCGCATCCTCGCCGAGGAACTGGACGGCGACCGCCCGGTGCGGGTCAACGGCATCGACCCCGGGCCGGTCGAGACCCGGCTGCGCCGCCAAGGCCATCCCGGCGCGCCGCCCGGCGCTTGGCCCGGGCCGGACTGGGCGGCGCCGGCGTTCGCGTACTTCCTCGGCGCCGACAGCCGCGGCGTCACCGGCCGGCTCGTCCGCCTCAGTCCGCGGGAAAACTGAGCGCCCGCCCGTAGGCGCAGCCGCGGCGCAGCAGGCAGTCGCCGCAGCGCGGGTCGCGGGCGCGGCACAGGAACTTGCCGTGCCAGACGATGCGGGCGTGGTACTCCCCGTACAGTTCCGCGTCCGCCGGCAGTTCGCGCTCGAACAGCGCGCGCAACTCCTCGTAGCCGACCCGCGGCGACACCAGCCCCAGGCGCGAGAACACCCGGCGGGTGTAGGCGTCGACCACGAACACCGGCCGCCCCAGGGCGTACAGCAGGATGTCGTCGGCGGTCTCCGGCCCGACCCCGTGCACCGCCAGCAATTCGGCGCGCAGTTCCGCGGTCGGGCGGCGCCGCAGCCGGCGCAGCGGCCCGGCGGCGGCGTACCAGCGGCACAGCGCCCGCAGCCGCCCGGCCTTGACGTTGTAGTAGCCGGCCGGCCGGATCAGCGCCGCCAGGCGGCGCGGCGGCAGGGCGAGGACGGCCTCCGCGCTGAGGGCGCCGGCTTCGCGCAGCGCGGCGAGGGCGCGGGAGGCGTTGGTCCAGGCGGCGTTCTGGGTCAGCACCGCCCCGGCCATGAGCTCGAACGCGCTGCGCGCCGGCCACCAGCCGAAGCGCCCGCGCTTGACCGGCCGGTCGTGCTGCCGGCGCAGCGCCTCCAGAATGGCGCGCAGGTCCAACTCAGCCCAGCGCCTGGACGATCTCCTCGGTCATCTTCTTGGCATCGCCGAACAGCATCATGGTCTTGTCGCGGAAGAACAGCTCGTTGTCCACGCCGGCGTAGCCGGAGCCCAGCGAGCGCTTGAGGAACAGGGTGGTCGCCGCCTTCTCGACGTCGAGGATCGGCATGCCGTAGATCGGGCTCGCCGGGTCGGTCTTGGCCAGCGGGTTGGTCACGTCGTTGGCGCCGATGACGAAGGCCACGTCCGCGGTCGAGAACTCGTGGTTGATCTCCTCCAGCTCGAACACCTCGTCGTAGGGCACCGAGGCCTCGGCCAGCAGCACGTTCATGTGCCCCGGCATGCGCCCGGCGACCGGATGGATGGCGTACTTGACGCCCACGCCCTTGGCCTTCAGCAGGTCCGCCATCTCGCGCAGCGCGTGCTGCGCCTGGGCGACCGCCATGCCGTAGCCCGGCACCACGATGACCTGGTTGGCGTTGCTCATGATGAACGCGGCGTCGTCCGCGCTGCCCTGCTTGACCGCGCGCTGCGCGGCGCCGCCGCCGGCCGCCGCCGGCGCCGCGTCGCCGCCGAAGCCGCCGAGCAGGACGTTGAAGATCGAGCGGTTCATGCCCTTGCACATGATGTAGCTCAGGATCGCGCCGGAGGAGCCGACCAGCGCGCCGGTGATGATCAGCGCGGTGTTGCTGAGCGTGAAGCCGATGCCGGCGGCGGCCCAGCCGGAGTACGAGTTCAGCATCGACACCACCACCGGCATGTCGGCGCCGCCGATGGGGATGATGATCAGGAAGCCGATCAGGAACGACAGCGCGACCAGGGCCCAGAACACGTTCGGGTCCTGCCCCAGCACCAGCAGCACGATCAGCGCCGCGATGGCGATGCCGATCAGGGCGTTGAGCGGATGCTGCCCGGGGAACACCACCGGGTTGCCGCTGACCAGGCCCTGCAGCTTGGCGAAAGCCACCACCGAGCCGGAGAAGGTGATGGCGCCGATCGCCGCGCCCAGGCTCATCTCGACCAGCGAGGCGGCGCCGATGGCGCCGAACGCGCCCAGGCCGTAGGCGGCCGGGTTGTAGAACGCGGCCACCGCCACCAGCACCGCGGCCACGCCCACCAGCGAGTGGAACGCGGCCACCAGCTGCGGCAGCGCGGTCATGTTGATGCGGTACGCCACCACCGTGCCGATCGCGCCGCCGGCGACGATGCCGGCGAGGATGGTCTCGTAGCTGACCACCTCCGGATCCAGCAGGGTGGTCGCCACGGCGATGAGCATGCCGAGGATGCCCATGACGTTGCCCTGGCGGGCCGAGGTCGGCGACGACAGCCCCCGCAGCGCCATGATGAAGCACACGGCGGCGATCAGGTAGGCGAATCCGGTCCAGCTGCTGCTCATGATGTCGGTCCCGGCCTACTGTTTTTTCTTGAACATCGCCAGCATGCGCTGGGTGACGAGGAAGCCGCCGAAGATGTTGACCGAGGCCAGCGTCACGGCGAGGAAGCCCATCAGGCTGGAGAACTCCAGCTCGGCCGGGCCCGCGGCCAGCAGGCCGCCGACGATGATCACCGAGGAGATGGCGTTGGTCACCGCCAGCAGCGGCGAGTGCAGGGCCGGAGTCACGCTCCAGACCACGTAAAAGCCCACGAAGCAGGCCAGCACGAAAACCGTGAACAGGCTCAGAAACGAGGTTCCTTCGATCATGACGTCAGCTCCTTGATGCGGTCGTTGACCACGGCGCCGCCGCGCGTGAGCGCCGTGTCCCGGACCGTTTCGTCTTCCCAGTCCAGGTTGAGGGTGCCGCCCTCCCCCGCGTGCGGGGTCAGGAAGTTCAGGATGTTCTTGGCGAACAGGCTGCTGGCGTCGCGCGCCAGCCGCGCCGGCATGTTGTCGTGGCCGACGATGCGCACGCCCTGGTGCTCCACCACCCGGCCGCGCTCGGCGCATTCGCAGTTGCCGCCGGTCTCCACCGCCAAGTCGACGACCACCGAGCCGGGCTTCATCGATTCGACCATCGCCCGGGTCACCAGCACCGGCGCCGGGCGGCCCGGGATCAGCGCGGTGGTGATGACGATGTCCTGCTCGCGGATGTGGCCGGCGATGACCTCGCGCTCCTTGCGCTTGTAGTCCTCGGTCATCTCCTTGGCGTAGCCGCCGGAAGTCTCGGCGTCCCGCATCGCCTCCTCGTCCACGATCAGGAACTTCCCGCCCAGGCTCTCGACCTGCTCGCGGGTCGCCGGACGCACGTCGTAGGCGGTGACCACCGCGCCCAGGCGCTTGGCGGTGGCGATGGCCTGCAGGCCCGCCACGCCGACGCCCATCACGAACACCCGCGCCGGCGCGACGGTGCCGGCGGCGGTCATCATCATGGGGAACGCGCTCATGTGCTCGGCGGCGGCCTCGAGCACCGCCTTGTAGCCGGCGAGGTTGCTCTGCGAGGACAGCACGTCCATGGACTGCGCGCGGCTGATGCGCGGCATCAGGTCCATGGCGAAGGCGGTGAGCTTGCGGCCGTTGTAGGCCGCCGCGGAATTCGGCGCCGACAACGCCGACAGGTGGCCGATGAGAATCGCGCCCTCCTTCATCAGGGCGATCTCGTCGGCGCCCTCGGCCGCGGTCATCGGCCGCTGCACCTTGAACACCAGGTCGGCCGCGCCCAGCGCGGCGGCCGCGTCCGGGGCGATCTCGGCGCCCGCCTCGCGGTACTGCTCGTCGGTGACGCAGGAGCCGGCGCCGGCGCCGGCCTCGACCGCGACGTCGAAGCCGAGGCCGGTCAGTTTCTTGATGACTTCAGGAGAAATCGCCACCCGGAGTTCGCCCGGGCGGATTTCCTTCGGGATCCCGATTTTCATGCAGGCGGAAAAATGCGTTCGGTCTTATTTTAAGAATTAAAGACGCAACCCGGCGGCGGGCTGCGTCTCGGCGCGTAGAATACCCGATTGCCGGGGATTTGGCAAATCCCGCGGCGGCGCGGCGGCGCTCAGCCGGCCTCCCGGGCCGCCGCCGCCAGCCCCTCCAGCACCAATTCCGGCGCCGGCTCCCAGCGGGTCCGACACCAGTCCGCCAAGCGCTCCGCGTCGCCGCCGCAGCCGAAGACCGGAGCCGCCGCTGGCAGCGGCCCGGCCCGGAGTTCTTCGCACATGCGGTCGATCCCGCCCGCCAGCAGGCGCCAGACGCCCGCCTCGACCGCTTGGTCCGTGCCGGCGCAGACCGTCTCCCCCGGCGCCGCGGCCGGCGGCGGCCCCAGCTCCAGCAGCGACTCCAGCGCCGCGCGCTGCCGCCGGTAGCCCGGCGCGACCCAGCCGCCGCAGTGCGCGCCGTCCGCAGTCAGGCCGTCCACCGTCACCGCGGTGCCGGCGTCCACCACCAGGCACGCGCCGCCGGCGCGCGCCCGCGCCGCGCGCAGCGCCAGCAGGCGGTCCGCGCCGAAAGTTTCCGGCCGCTCGTAGTGCAGGCGCAGCCCCCGGCCCGCGGCGGCGGCGCGGATCCGGCGCACCGGCCCGCCCCAGGCCGCCTCCAGCCAGCGCGCGAGCGCGTCCGGGTCGGGGCCGCCGTCGGCCATGTACAGCGCGTCCGCGTCCGGGCGCAGCCGGCCGAGGGCGGCGCGCAGCGCCTCCCGGCCGCCGGCCTCGAAGCAGGCGAGCAGCGCCGTCCCGCCGGGGCCGTCGCGGCCCAGTTTGAGGCGGCTGTGGCCGACGTCGAGCAGCAGGTTCACGGCGCCTCCAGCCGCGCGTCCGCGGCGTCGATCCAGCGCAGGCCGTCCGCGGCCGCCACGCCCAGGCGGCCGGCGTCGTCCACCCCGCGGGCGCGGCCCGCGCAGGCGCCGCGCGGCCCGGTCAGGCGCACGTCTCGGTTCCGCAGCGCGTCATAACGGGCGAAGTATGCCCTTAATCCGCCCGGCCCGCCCGCGTCCAGCCGCGCCAGGCAATCCGAAACGGCGCCGAGCAGCGCCGCGGCCAGCCGGTTGCGCTCCGGCGCCGCGCCGCAGGCGCGGGCGATCGAGGTGGCCGGACGGTCGACATCGGGGACTGCGCCGACGTTGACGCCGACGCCGACCGCGGTGCGGGTCCGCCCGCCCCGGGAACGGCTCTCGACCAGGATGCCGCCGAACTTCTCCCGCCCGTAGACCAGGTCGTTGGGCCAGCGCAATTCCGGCCGGCCCAGCCCCATCCCGCGCAGCCGCTCGATCAGGAACACCCCGGTCCACAGCGGCAGCGCCGCCGGCAGGCGGCCCGGGTGGGCGTGCAGCAGGGTCAGGCACAGCCCGTCGGGGGCCGCGGCCCAAGCGCGGCCCTGGCGGCCGCGGCCGGCGGTCTGGCGGCGCGCCAGCCGCGCCCGATCGCGGCCGCCGCCCCCCCCGTCCTCATGCAGCAGGTCGTTGGTGGAGGCGGCCTCGTCGACCACCTCCACGTCCAGCCGCGCGCGCGCCGCCGCCGGCAGGGCGGCGGCGATGCGTTCCGCGTCGAGCGCGGCGCCGGGCGGCGGGGCGGGAGTCATGGCCTGCAGACAAGACGGCCCCGCGCGCGGCGGGGCCGGGAATAAGGTGCCTGGCAATGTCCTACTTTCGCATGGGAAGCCCCCACACTATCATCGGCGATGAACCGTTTCACGGTCGAGTTCGGAATGGATCGAGTGGTTCCGGCTCTCTATGGTCGCCAGGCGAAAAACTGAATGATTCACACGCGTTCGGTCAAGCCGGAACGTCTGAAGTTGCATGGTCAAGCCGCACGGGCAATTAGTACTGGTTAGCTGCACCCGTTGCCGGGCGTCCACATCCAGCCTATCAACCTGGTGATCTTCCAGGGCCCTACCGGGACTCGAAGTCCAGTGAGATCTCATCTTGGGGCAGGCTTCCCGCTTAGATGCTTTCAGCGGTTATCCCTTCCGTACATAGCTACCCGGCAATGCCACTGGCGTGACAACCGGAACACCAGAGGTACGTCCACTCCGGTCCTCTCGTACTAGGAGCAGCCCCCCTCAAATCTCAAACGCCCGCGGTAGATAGGGACCGAACTGTCTCACGACGTTCTAAACCCAGCTCGCGTACCACTTTAAATGGCGAACAGCCATACCCTTGGGACCTGCTTCAGCCCCAGGATGTGATGAGCCGACATCGAGGTGCCAAACACTGCCGTCGATATGAACTCTTGGGCAGTATCAGCCTGTTATCCCCGGAGTACCTTTTATCCGTTGAGCGATGGCCCTTCCATACAGAACCACCGGATCACTAAGACCTGCTTTCGCACCTGCTCGACGTGTCCGTCTCGCAGTCAAGCACCCTTGTGCCTTTGCGCTAACCGCACGATTTCCGACCGTGCTTAGGGTACCTTCGCGCTCCTCCGTTACTCTTTGGGAGGAGACCGCCCCAGTCAAACTACCCACCATGCACTGTCCCCGGCCCGGATTCACGGGCCTGGGTTAGAACCCCAAGCATGCCAGGGTGGTATTTCAAGGGCGGCTCCACGACGGCTGGCGCCGTCGCTTCGAAGCCTCCCACCTATCCTACACAGGCAGGCGCAGAGTCCAGTGCAAAGCTGTAGTAAAGGTTCACGGGGTCTTTCCGTCTAGCCGCGGGTACACTGCATCTTCACAGCGATTTCAATTTCACTGAGTCTCGGGTGGAGACAGTGTGGCCATCGTTACGCCATTCGTGCAGGTCGGAACTTACCCGACAAGGAATTTCGCTACCTTAGGACCGTTATAGTTACGGCCGCCTTTTACCAGGACTTCGATCAGAAGCTTCGCCGAAGCTAACCTCATCAATTAATCTTCTGGCACTGGGCAGGCGTCACACCCTATACGTCCTCTTGCGAGTTTGCAGAGTGCTGTGTTTTTAGTAAACAGTCGCAGCCACCTGGTCACTGCGGCCTCCGGCCGCTCGGGGCGCGAGGCCCGTCACCGCCGCAGGCGCACCTTCTCCCGAAGTTACGGTGCCATTTTGCCTAGTTCCTTCACCCGAGTTCTCTCAAGCGCCTTGGGATTCTCTCCCCGCCCACGTGTGTCCGTTTGGGGTACGGTTCCACGCTGCCTGAAGCTTAGAGGTTTTTCCTGGAAGCATGGCATCAGCGACTTCGCCCTCCGAGGAGGGCTCGTCGTCGCGTCTCGGAATTGCCGCGCCGGATTTGCCTGGCGCGACTCCCTACACGCTTGAACCGGGACGTCCAGCACCCGGCCCGCCTAGCCTTCTCCGTCACCCCGTCGCAGCAGCATGAAGTACAGGAATATTGACCTGTTTCCCATCGACTACGCCTTTCGGCCTCGCCTTAGGGGCCGACTAACCCTGAGCCGATTAACGTTGCTCAGGAACCCTTGGGCTTACGGCGTGCGGGTTTTTCACCCGCATTATCGTTACTCATGTCAGCATTCTCACTTCTGATGCCTCCAGCGGACCTCCCGGTCCGCCTTCAACAGCCTACAGAACGCTCCCCTACCATGCGCCCGAGGGCGCATCCGCGGCTTCGGTACGTGGCTTAGCCCCGGTAAATCTTCCGCGCGGACCGACTCGACCAGTGAGCTGTTACGCTATCTTTAAAGGATGGCTGCTTCTAAGCCAACCTCCTGGCTGTCTGAGCCTTTCCACATCGTTTCCCACTTAGCCACAATTTCGGGACCTTAGCCGGCGGTCTGGGTTGTTTCCCTTTCCACGACGGACGTTAGCACCCGCCGTGTGTCTGCCATGATTGCACTTTCCGGTATTCGGAGTTTGCCATGGTTTGGTAAGCCGGGATGGCCCCCTAGCCATAACAGTGCTCTACCCCCGGAAGTGAGACATGACGCTCTACCTAAATAGATTTCGGGGAGAACCAGCTATCTCCGGGCTTGATTAGCCTTTCACTCCTATTCGCAGCTCATCCCCCCATTTTTCAACATAGGTGGGTTCGGGCCTCCAGCCGGTGTTACCCAGCCTTCACCCTGGCCACGAATAGATCGCCCGGTTTCGGGTCTGCTCCCAGCGACTGGACGCCCAATTAAGACTCGGTTTCCCTGCGCCTCCCCTAAACGGTTAAGCTCGCCACTGAAAGCAAGTCGCTGACCCATTATACAAAAGGTACGCGGTCACGCCGAAGCGCTCCCACTGCTTGTATGCATACGGTTTCAGGATCTATTTCACTCCCCTCCCGGGGTTCTTTTCGCCTTTCCCTCACGGTACTGGTTCACTATCGGTTGGCAGAGAGTATTTAGCCTTGGAGGATGGTCCCCCCATGTTCAGACAGGATTTCACGTGTCCCGTCCTACTCGAAATCACGCCGCTTCTCTTTCGCGTACCGGGCTGTCACCGTCTATGGCCGGCCTTTCCAGGCGCGTTCCGCTAGAATCCGCAGCGCTTCAGGGCTGTTCCCCGTTCGCTCGCCGCTACTAAGGGAATCTCGGTTGATTTCTGTTCCTCCGGCTACTTAGATGTTTCAGTTCGCCGGGTTCGCTTCCGGGCCCTATGTATTCAGACCCGAATGACCCTAAAGGGCCGGGTTTCCCCATTCGGAAATCCCCGGATCAAAGCTTGTTTGCCAGCTCCCCGAGGCTTATCGCAGGCTACTGCGTCCTTCGTCGCCTTCTGCCACCTAGGCATTCACCGTATGCACTTATTCACTTGACCATGCAACTCCAGAGGTCCCGGAGCCGCACTTCGTAACGATCTGACTTGATTTGAATTCAGCCGGCCCCCATGGGCCGGCTTCGCATGTGAATCATTCAATTGTGAAACAGCCGCGCCGGCCGCAACGCGCGGCGCGAGAATCCTGTGGCGGACGGCGGATGGTGGAGCCAGGGAGGCTCGAACTCCCGACCTCCTGCGTGCAAAGCAGGCGCTCTCCCAGCTGAGCTATGGCCCCCCGGCCCGCCCGGCTTGGTGGGTCTGGGTGGATTTGAACCACCGGCCTCACCCTTATCAGGGGTGCGCTCTAACCGAACTGAGCTACAGACCCGTCTTGCGCGGGCTGCGCTCGGGCGGCGCGCCCCATGGCCGATCCGTTGGGTCTTCAGACAAAGCTTGAGTGGACGTCCGCCGAGCTGTGCTCTTGCTCTTTTAGGAGGTGATCCAGCCGCAGATTCCCCTACGGCTACCTTGTTACGACTTCACCCCAGTCATTGACCACACCGTGGTGATCGCCCTCCCGAGGGTTAGGCTAACCACTTCTGGTGCCGCCA
The DNA here is from genome assembly GCA_965242985.1 of uncultured candidatus Poriferisulfidus sp. Classification (GTDB taxonomy): domain Bacteria; phylum Pseudomonadota; class Gammaproteobacteria; order Poriferisulfidales; family Poriferisulfidaceae; genus Poriferisulfidus. Next base: position 1,164,669 of record OZ251520.1, read on the forward strand.
ACTTCCATGGTGTGACGGGCGGTGTGTACAAGGCCCGGGAACGTATTCACCGCGACATTGCTGATTCGCGATTACTAGCGATTCCGACTTCACGGAGTCGAGTTGCAGACTCCGATCCGGACTGAGACCGGCTTTAGGGATTGGCTCCCCCTCGCGGGTTGGCTGCCCTCTGTACCGGCCATTGTAGCACGTGTGTAGCCCAGGCTGTAAGGGCCATGATGACTTGACGTCATCCTCACCTTCCTCCGATTTGTCACCGGCAGTCTCCTTAGAGTCCCCACCCGAAGTGCTGGCAACTAAGGACAAGGGTTGCGCTCGTTGCGGGACTTAAC